>NZ_JWGX01000018.1:0-108342 GCF_000813075.1 Shewanella sp. ECSMB14102 | reverse complement strand
AAGGCAGCCTAATTTAGCGAGTGGTGCACTTCGGAGTTGAATTCGCGAGATGTTACATCACTAGAAGAAAGTGAAATGCTATCTACTAGATGTTTCCTGTAGTAGTCAAAAGCTATGTTTTCTGATATTGGCACCGCCTTTATTTCTGTCCCAACTGTCCCAAATAAAAAAATCAAAGTAATAGAAATGTAAAATAATGTCCTTATCATATATATTCCATGTGTGATATAGAGATGGAGGATGTGATTATTACAACCATGAAATAAATATGTTAGATAATTTACATAATTTTCAATGTAAATTTTTTAGGGAAACTCAGATTTTACAGGGTGGTGTTTTGTATATTTGAGAGCAACGGATGACATACAGCGACATACAGGACATACAGGACATCCAAAACACTTTCCGAGCTGCGAGCTGCAAGGAAGTCCGCTGCAAGGTGTCAATCTCTGATAAATAACGACGGATTTTTGGAAAATGAGACTCTCTGAAACGCTCACTTTCGGAGGTTCATGCAGAATTGTCCTTGCCAGGCCTGCCTGCGGCAGGCTTAAGCCTGTTTCTGCAAAGATCACCAACGATTTAGATTAATAGGGATGCATTTGCTCCGGGACTTTCTGCCGCCACAGCGGCTATCACTTTGCCAAGAGCAATGCAGGAACCAGCGCTAAACTCAGCTGCCGAATCAAGGATTCGACAGCATTTCTCAGGCTGTGCCACCGACCGTCAGGCGGTCCAGTTTAAGCGTTGGCTGCCCAACCCCGACCGGGACACTCTGGCCGTCTTTACCGCAGACGCCGACGCCTTTGTCGAGTTCAAGATCTGTGCCCACCATGGAGATCTGCCCCATGGCTTCCGGGCCGTTGCCTATCAGGGTCGCGCCCTTTACCGGACTGGTGATCTCGCCGTTTTCAATCAGGTAGGCTTCAGAGGCCGAGAACACAAACTTACCCGAGGTGATATCCACCTGACCGCCACCGAAGTTGGGGGCGTAGAGGCCTTTTTTCACCGACTTGATAATATCGGCAGGCGCCGACTCACCGGCCAGCATATAGGTGTTGGTCATCCGCGGCATAGGCAAGTGAGCGTATGATTCGCGGCGGCCATTCCCGGTGGGCTTTTGTCCCATCAAGCGGGCATTGAGCTTGTCCTGCATATAGCCCTTGAGAATGCCGTTCTCAATCAACACTGTCTTGTGCGCCGGGGTACCTTCATCATCTATGGTCAGCGAGCCACGGCGGTTTTCCAGCGTGCCATCGTCCACCACAGTGACCAACTTGGAGGCCACCTGCTGGCCAATCTTACCGCTGAAGGCGCTGCTGCCCTTACGGTTGAAGTCACCTTCCAGGCCATGGCCAACCGCTTCATGCAACAAGACTCCAGGCCAACCTGCGCCCAGAACCACAGGCATTTCACCGGCGGGGGCGTCTATCGCCTGTAGGTTAACCTGCGCCTGACGCACGGCCTCGCGGGCAAAGGCAAAACACATGGGCAGGCCGTCATCAGCGGCAGCCATCAGGGTTTGATAGTGGTGACGACCACCGCCACCGGCGCCGCCCCGTTCACGGCGGCCGTTTTCTTCGAGGATCACCGAGCAGTTGAAGCGAACCAGCGGCCGGATATCCGCCGCCAGAGTACCATCGCTGGCAGCCACCAGTATCTCTTCATGCACCCCGGCCAGACTGACCACCACTTGAATGATGCGGCTATCCAGGCTGCGGATATAGGCATCCGCTTCCTTGAGCAGGGCAATTTTACGGCCCTCTTCCAGTGCCGCTATCGGATCTTCACTCAGATACAGCGCCTTGGCGCCGCGGCGCTTCCAGGCCTGAGTTTGATAGCTGCCCCCAGTCTGGGCTATGCCTCTGGCGGCATCGGCGGCGGCAGCCAAGGCTTTGGGGGTTATCTCATCGGCGTAGGCGAAACCTGTCTTTTCACCACTGATGGCTCGGACACCGACACCACGCTCAATATGAAAACTGCCTTCCTTGACTATGCCATCTTCCAGCACCCAGGTTTCATGACGGCTGCCCTGAAAATAGAGATCGGAAAAATCCACCTGGTGTTGGTGGATTCGCTCCAGGTAAGTTTGCAGATCGTCGAGGTGCAGTCCCTCTTGCAGTAAACTCTGTCCCACTTGGGTTAAAAATGGCATTGGGTCTCTCTCAATCCGGCCCTGTGGCCTTGTTGGTTATTTCCGCTTGCCGTCGCCCAGTTGCGGCGGCAAAAATCTATTGTGTGTCTCTACGGGCATGGCGCTGCGCACCCGCGCTAACTCGGCCTTGTCCAAACGCGCCTGCACCCAGCCTGTGCCTTCGGCCTTCTGCGCCAGAATACGTCCCCAAGGGTCGACTATCATGCTCTGGCCCCAGGTCTCGCGGCTTCCTTGATTATGCTGGCCCCATTGCGCCGCCGCCAGTATAAAACACTGGGTTTCTATCGCCCTGGCTCTGAGCAGCACTTCCCAGTGCGCCTCGCCTGTCACCTTGGTAAAGGCCGAGGGCAAGATGATAATCTCGGCGCCTTGCAAACGCAGCGCCCGAAACAGATCCGGGAAGCGCAGATCATAACAGATAGCCAGACCGATGCGGCCAAAAGGGGTATCCACCACGCTTATCCGCTCACCCGGGCAAAAGGTATCGCTCTCGCGGTATTGGCCTGTACCGTCGGTCACTTCGGCGTCAAACAGATGCAGCTTGTCGTAGTCGCCGAGTACCTGCCCCTGATCATTAAACAGATAACAGCGGCTGTAAACCCGGCCATCGCCACTGGCTACCGGAATAGAGCCGGCCAGCAGGAATACCTGAAACTGGGTGGCAAGTTCGGCCAAGCGCCGTTTGAGCGGGCTTTGCCCAGGCTCACCGGCCCAGGCCAACTGCATGCTCTCATGGCCGCCGAACAGCAGGCTGCACTCGGGCAGCACCACGAGTTGGGGTTCATTATCTTGGCGGGGAAGAGTCTCAAGCTGCGAGACGATAAATTGCAGGTTCTGTTCCGGCTCGCGGCAACTCTGACACTGTAGCAGACTGACTTGCATGTTCGACTTCCTGTTTCACTGGCACTTCTGTCTTGGGTTCACTCGGCGATTTGAACGGCAGCGGCGTGACTTTATCGGCTTGAGGCAAAGGTTTTTCAGCCTCAGCGCCGACACCCTCTTCAACAACCCTCACTGGGTTACTGTTAAGCGCTTTGGCTTTGTTGTCCGCCTTGGCTTGATCGCCTTGGCCTGCATCCGTGGCCGCAGGCTCATCGTCCTGCACTTGAGTCTGTCCTTTCCCAGGCGCCGACTTGGGTTGCCGTGGCAGTACTGACTCAGGGATCTCTATCTCTTTGCTCTTTCGCTCCAACTCTTCCAGCTTGGGCTCTGACATGGTGCCGGTCAAGCGGAAACGTATCTCTGAAATAATCTCAATTACGGGTTCCAGCACCTTGGTCAGGGCAAAAGCCCCCAGGCCCATGGTCCAGGCGCTGGTACTGAGCAGCACAACGGTCGGCACGCTGGAGGCCAGTTGCGGCACAAAGCGAATATCATAGTTGAGGCTCTCGGTAACCAGATCGGTATAGCCGCGCACCTTCATGTTACCGGCAATGGCGTCCATCTCGGTATTGGTGGTCTTGAGCACCCCGTTCTCCAGGGTCAGATCGCCGCCAAAGGAGTTGTAATACAGGCCCTTGCCAAACACATCGGTAAAGTCCAGTGACAACTTGCGTAACAGCGAGTCCAGACTAAAGAGAGAGAAGATCCGCGCCCCCTTGTCACTGAGCTGTTCGATATGCCCCTTGCCGAGATCGAAACGAACTTTACCGCTGAGACTCTCCAGATTAAACGCCAGCGGTGCACCCAGCCAGTTGAGCTCGGCCTTGACCTCCAGCGGCGAATCTTTCACGCCTGGATCCAGTCCCAAGCGAGTAGCCAACAGATCAAATTTATCTCCCTTGAGATTGAGTTCAACCTGGGTCCGGTTGTTACCGCCACGGCTCAGCCATTCACCCTTACCCTGCAAACTGGCATCATCGCTGCTGAGCGCCAAGGTCTGGATCTGATAGCCCGTCGCCGACGGGCTAGCTTGCAACAACAAACGCCCCAGTGCCATATCCTGATAGCGGAAATCATCCACCTCCACCGCCAGCGGCGGCAGGTCACTGTCCTGAGGCAGATTGGTTTCAGGCTCGGGCTCGGATTGCGCTTTGGACTCAGGCTCAGCCGCTATCGGATTCAGATACAGGCGCGAGGCCACCAGCTTCAATCCTTGGCGGTACCAATCCGGGTAGATCTCTACCCGACCGGCAAACTCCGGCGACAGTCCCTCTATCTGCCAGGCATGCTCTCCGGGGCGGGCACTGAGTTGCAACTCGGTAAAGCGCTGCCCCAGCAGCTCGAGCTGTTTCACTCTGGCCTCTATCCCCTTGAGCGGCGGGAAAAAAGCTTTATCTGCTGCAATGCTTGTGGTACCGGCCGTGCTCTCGGTTTGAGTCGCGGCTTGACCTGCTGTTTGGCTCTCGGCAGCAGCCTTTTCGTCATGGTTGCCACTGCCGACAAAGGCATTGATCAGCGGCTGCCACTGGGCAAAATCCACCTCATCCAGGGCCAGCCGTAAGTGACCATCCTGTTTTTGCAACTGATCACCGCTGCGATAGAGGCGCCCCAGCAGCAGGTCATAGTGTTTCAGACCCTTACCTGAGTCGGCATCAAAGCCACCCCAGAATTCGGCCTTATCCCCCAGACGCACGCCCAGGGAGCTGGTCTTGTTGTCACCAAGCAGCTCGGCCTTGAGCGTCAGCGCCTGCCCGGGCGCCTTTTGATAAGGCGGCGGCAGCAGCAACTCCGTCTGCTTGAGATCGGCATTAACATTGGCTTGAATTCGATAGCCTATCTCATCAAAGATCAGCTTCAAATTCCCCTGCCAATCCAACGCGCCCTGATAAAAATCGCTGAGAGGGTTGTCCAGCTCGGACGGCAAATTGGCGAGGTTCCACTGCCCCTTGAGCCTGGCATTGAGCCCCATATTCTGGTTAACCTTGCCGGTATCAAAACCAAACTGCAACGGCTGGCCGAACAGGCTGGCACTCAAGCCTTCGCCCTTGACCACCTCATTATGAAAACTCACCTTGCCGTTGACTTTATCCAGCAGCACCCCGGGCTCACGAATATAAATCGGCACCCCGGCGAACTGGACATCACCAAGGATTTGCGCCTCTTCACCGTCATAGAGCGGAATACTGAGATCCAGCTTACCGCTGACAGGCCCCTGAACCTGCACCACATCCAGGGTGATGCCAACACTGTCTTTAAGCGGCGAGCGCTGCAACACCTCGGTGGCATCCTGCCCTTGAGTCGCCAGTTGCGCCTCAACCCGCAGCAGACTCTGGTGATCCATCTTGGGGATATAGACATGGGCGCCATCGGCCGCCACATTCAACAGCTTGCCCTTGTTAACCCAGAGATCCATCCGGGCATTTTCAAATAGCGCCTTGAGACTCAAGTCGGTCACCGCCGGCCAATCCGGCTGGAAGGCATATTCGGCGTGGGTCAGATTGAACCCTGCCTGAAACACCCCGGAATGATCCTGATAAGGAAATCCGGCCAACTCACCGTGCCAGACCACGGCGGCATCATCGCTGCGACCGGCCTTGATGGCGCCTTCCAGATAATCGGCCAGTGACTCACCCATGGCATGGCGCGGGAAATAACGCCCGGCATTGGCGGCGTTGAGCAGTTTGACCCGGGAAGACAGCGCCAGGTGTGGCTTGTCGGCCAGCAGCAAACGCATAGAGGCGTCCAGGCTGATGTCGTCATTGCCCAGATGCAGTGCCGGCACCATCAGCGCCTGACTATCGAGCGAGAAGCCCAGCTCAAAGGCATCGGCGCGAAAACTGAGCGGCGCCTTGAAACCGTCGCCAAAGTCCAGTTTATAGTCCTGGGTAGGCAGTGTTGCGCTGAGGAAGTTGTCCCGCCATCCCAGGGAGAGATCGATTGGCGTGCTGCTGCCGGGAATGGACTCGGCAGGCTGCCAGCTAACCCGCTCCAGCGCCACTTTGGCCTGCAGTTCACCGTCCTTGGGCCGATAGATAGCCAGAGGACCGAGCTTGCCCTGAGGCTTGAGTTGCTGCCAAGTATGCAAGCCGTCCAAAGGCATGCCGGGAATCAGCGGCAACAGAGGTAACAGACTATCAAATTGCAGTTCATTGAGTTTGCCATAAAGTTCCCCGGCGGTTTCCATGGCGTGAAACTCCAGCTTGGGCCAGGGCTTGTCATTGGTTGCCAGTTTGAGCTCACTGCTGTCCAGGCGCCAGCCGTCGGCTATGGGCTGCCAGGCAATCACACCGCCATCTATGGCAAATTTTTGTGGCTCATCTCTGAGTGACCAGCGCAGCCAGCTGGGCAACAGCTTGATCACCCCGGATTCCAGGCCGCGGTTGGCAAAGCCTACCCAGGCCTCCAGGTTGACCACCCCCTCCAGCGGCAACTTGGCCTGGGGGTTATAAGGATTGGGTTGGCGTGAGGCCCACTTGCCGAGATCCAGCGACTGCGCCTGCAGATAGGCCTGGCCCTTGATACTATCTGGCTTGTAGCCATCACCTTTGAGATCCAGCCTTAGAGTGAGTTGTTCGGTCGCCGTTGCCAGCTCATCCAGATAGAGGGCGCCGCGGCCCTGGTGCAACTTGCCGCTATTGCGCCAAGTGAGGTCCCGCAGATGAATGGGGCGATAATCATGGCTGCTGGACAACAGCTGCACACTGGCATCGCGGATAGAGAAACGGTCCAACTGTTCCAGCAGCAAGGCATAGAGCCAGTCGATATTGGTGGCAGGAGCCGGCTTGCTCGCGGCCTCGGCTGCACCGGTCGATTTCTGCCCCAGATGATCCAGATCCAGCGCCAATTGCACCCCGTCGAAGATCACATCCTCCACTTGCGGGCTGGCGGTCATCAGGCTCTGCCAGAAATCCAGTTTGACATCGACCTTGTCGACCATGAGTGTCACCGGCAAACGCTCCTGCGGCGGTAACACCAAGTCCTCAACCGTCAGCGCCGGGCCGAAAGCCTGCCAACGGGCAGCCAGGCTGCCTATCTTGACCTCGACGCCATATTCGCGCTCAACATAGTTGGCCAGTTGCTGCTTGGCTTCATCCAGTTGCGGCAACAGCCCGCGGATGAGACTCACCATCAAGGCGAATAGTACCAAGGTCACGGCCAAGGTGCGCCAGCAATAGCGGCCGAAGGTTCGGGGGCAAAAAGACAGCCGCACTAGACCATCACCACATCATATTTACTCTGCACATACATGGGCTCGCAGTGAATGCGAATACGCTTGCCGATATAGACTTCGAGTTCAGCCACCAGGTGGTTCTCGTCATCGGACAGGCAGGCGTGTACCGCTGGGGCACAGTAAATCAGGAATTCATCGGCATCGTAGGTGCGGTTGAGACGGATGATCTCGCGGAAGATCTCAAAGGAAACGGTATCCACTGTTTTCATCGAGCCGGTACCACGGCAGGCAGGACACTCGCCACAAAGCACATGCTCCAGGCTCTCGCGGGTGCGCTTGCGGGTCATTTCTACCAGGCCGAGGCCGGAAAAACCAGAGATATTGGTCTTGACCCTATCATTGGCCAACGCCGTGGCCAGGCTGTTGAGCACCCTTTGCTTGTGCTCATCCTGCAACATATCGATAAAGTCGATAATAATGATGCCGCCCAGATTGCGCAGCCGCAGCTGACGGGCAATCGCCTGGGTCGCTTCCAGGTTGGTGTTGAATATGGTTTCTTCGAGGTTACGGTGGCCGACAAAGGCCCCTGTGTTAATGTCCACAGTGGTCATGGCTTCTGTCTGGTCGATGATCAAATAGCCGCCGGACTTGAGCTCCACCTTACGCTCCAGCGCCCGCTGAATCTCATTCTCCACATCGTAGAGATCGAAAATCGGCGCCGGGCCACTGTAGTGTTCTATCTTATCGGCAATGTCCGGCATAAACTCCTGGGCGAAATGCAGCAGCTCCTCGAAGGTGTGGCCCGAGTCCACCTGAATGCGATCGAGCTCGGCACCGACAAAGTCCCTGACAATTCGCACCGGCAAGGCCAAGTCCTGGTACAACAGCGTGGTCTTGGGCCTTTTGCGCCGCTCGCTGACCTTGGCCCACACCCGCCGCAGGAAAGCGGCATCCTGCGCCAGTTCATCCTCACCTATGCCTTCGGCCGCAGTGCGAATGATAAAGCCGCCGTCATCGTCGACAAAAGGCAGGGTAATTTTCTTCAGCCGCGCCCGCTCCTCTTCAGAGTCTATTCGCTGGGAAACCCCCACATGGCTTGAGCCCGGCATAAACACCAGGTAACGGGAAGGCAGGGTTATGTCCGTGGTCAGCCGCGCGCCTTTGGTGCCCAGGGGGTCTTTGACCACCTGCACCATGATGTCCTGGCCTTGACGTACCAGCTCGGCAATATCACGCACCACGAAGTTGCCCTTTTCCACATCGGCAACACACTCTGTGTGCGGCACTATGTCCGAGGCATGCAAAAAGGCCGCCTTTTCCAGGCCGATATCGACGAATGCCGCCTGCATCCCGGGCAAAACCCGACTGATCTTGCCCTTATAGATATTGCCCACCAGGCCGCGCTTCATACGCCGCTCGATATGCACTTCCTGCAGGACACCGTGTTCTACCAATGCGACTCGCGCTTCCGTGGGCGTCACATTGATCAGCAGTTCTGACCCCATCTTCCGCGGAGCCTTGCTATTGACTGTGCGACTGGTATTCACGATTTACCCTTGTTGGATGTTAATTCATTGATTTTATCGACTGGCGGGCGTTAAAGCTGCTAAAAATTCGTCAGTTTGTGTAAGCGAGCTTACAAACACCCGACCTTGTGCAACAGCGCCCGGGTTTCAGCCATGGGCAGGCCCACTACCGCCGAATAACTGCCTTCAATCTTGGCGACAAAGCTGCCACCCAACCCCTGAATGCCATAAGCTCCCGCCTTATCCATGGGCTCGCCCGAAGCAACATAGGCCTGAATATCGGCATCGCTCAAGTCGCAGAAGTACACTTGGGTGACCACCAAAGCCGTCTCAGTGCGCTTGCCATCGGTCAAGGCCACGGCGGTCATCACCTGATGACTGCGGCCACTCAAGCTCTTGAGCATGGCGCAGGCATCGGCCTTGTCCACGGGTTTACCCAAAATTCTGTCGCCCAATACCACTATAGTATCTGAGCCCAGCACTAGAGTATCTGAGCCCAGCACTAGAGTATCTGAGCCCAGCACTAGAGTATCAGACCCTTGCTGATGTTCAGGGTTCCCGTGCCACAGGGCTAAGCCCGCTGCCGCCTTCTCTTCGGCCAAACGGCTGACAAACTGTTGCGGGGTTTCCCCGGCTTGATGACTCTCATCGATATCGGCGGGCAGGATCTCAAAACCAAAGTTCGGATTTCCCAGCGCCAGCTGCGCCAAAAGCTCGCGGCGTCTGGGGGAGGCTGAGGCCAAAATCAGCGGCATATTAACGTACCTTGTAGTGGCGCCTGATGCGGCGCAGTATCCAGAAAACCCAGGGCCAAATAGCCAGGCTAGACAGGGAAGGCAGGAATAGCTCCAAGGTGAAATGCGCCCCCGAAACCACAAACTGGGCCCAGAAAATAATCAGATGATAGAAGCAGATCAGGCTGGCGATAACCAAAGACTGCTGCCACATGGGGAAGTTACGCAGCTTCTGAAAGTGCAGTACCACCACATAAATCACCAGGGAAATGGCCAGTGCGCGGATACCCAGGGTAGCTCCCAGTAGAATATCCAGCAGCACCCCCAACACCCAGGCGGTGAGAATATTGTATCTGTGGGGCAGTGCCACGGCCCAATAGATCATCACCAGCACCAGCCAATCGGGGCGCCAGGCGCTGAACATTTCCGGTACAGGCATGATCTGCAGCAGCATACCCAGCAGCAGGGTCAGCCATACCGCCAAACGGCCATTGGCATTTTCCAGGCTCATGATTCGGCTCCACTGTTGGCGTCGGTTGCAGCCGGCTCTTGTGACTCGGGCTTGGCGCCGGGATGGTCTTCAGGCCAGATAAGCAGCAGATAACGGATTCGGTCCAGCGCCGCCAGCGGCTGCGCCGTGACCTTGAGGTAACTCTGGCCATCGTCGCGGGAAACCGAAATCACCCGCGCCACCGGATAACCTTCCGGGAAGCGGTTGCCAAGCCCAGAAGTCACCAGCAAATCGCCGACCTTGATGTCAGTACTCTTGGCCACGTGTCTGAGTTCTATCTCATCGAGTTCGCCTATGCCGTTGGCTATCAGGCGCACATCGTTGCGGGTAATGCGCACCGGCAAGCCGTGTTTGGGGTCGGAGAGCAACAACACCCTGGCGGTGAGTTCGCTGACCTGCACCACTTGGCCGACAACCCCCTGGGCATCCACCACCGGCTGACCAACAAACACGCCGTTGCGGCTGCCGTGGTTGATCACCACATAATGATGGAAGGGGTCGCTGGCCACTTCCATCACCTCGGCCACCATCTTGCGCGAGTCCATATGCACCGGCGAGCCCAGCAGTTCGCGCAGGCGTTGGTTTTCCTGGCGCAGGTGTTCAAAACGCTGCAGTCTTTCGCTCATCAGCAGTTGCTGGCGCAAGAGTTCTTTGTTTTGCTGCTCCAGCATGTCACGGGTCGCCAGACTCTGGGCAGACCAATCCAGCAGCTCACCGGGCACGTTGGCCAGGTACTGTAGAGGGCTCAGTAAGGATGCCAGCGACTGTCTCGCAGGTTCGAGACGATCATTGGCAACCAGCAGGATCACCGACATGACCACTGCCAATGTCAACCTGAACTGATTTGAAATACCGCGAACAAAAATAGGCTTCATAGAAAAGCTAAGGCGGTAAGATACCGCCTGTGCTGGAAAGTATTAGTTTTCTTCTGAGAACAGGTCACCGCCGTGCATATCGATCATCTCCAGTGCTTTACCGCCGCCGCGGGCCACACAGGTAAGCGGATCTTCGGCAACCATCACAGGGATCCCGGTTTCCTGCATCAGCAGACGGTCCAGATCCCGCAGCAAGGCACCACCACCTGTGAGCACCATACCGCGCTCAGAGATGTCGGACGCCAACTCTGGAGGCGACTGCTCCAGTGCTACCATCACGGCACTGACAATGCCCGACAGCGGCTCTTGCAGCGCTTCGAGGATCTCATTGCTGTTCAGGGTAAAGCTTCTCGGTACCCCTTCGGCCAGATTACGGCCGCGCACTTCAATTTCCAGTACTTCATCGCCTGGATAAGCCGTGCCGATTGTGTGCTTGATACGTTCGGCTGTGGCTTCACCAATCAGGCTGCCGTAGTTGCGGCGCACATAGTTGATGATGGCATCGTCAAACTTGTCACCACCGATACGCACGGAAGAAGAGTAAACTACGCCGTTGAGCGAGATGATAGCCACTTCAGTGGTACCACCACCGATATCCACTACCATGGAGCCTGTGGCTTCGGAAACCGGCAAGCCGGCCCCTATGGCTGCTGCCATTGGCTCTTCAATCAGGTAAACCTCACGGGCGCCGGCGCCCATCGCTGACTCCTTGATCGCGCGGCGTTCAACCTGAGTGGCACCTACAGGCACACACACGAGTACCCGAGGGCTTGGGCGGAAAAAGCTGTTGTTGTGCACTTGCTTGATAAAGTGCTGCAGCATCTTCTCGGTCACATAGAAGTCGGCGATAACCCCATCTTTCATTGGGCGGATGGCCTGAATATTGCCGGGGGTACGTCCCAGCATCTGCTTCGCCTCAGTACCGACTGCGGCCACGGATTTCTGCCCAGAGCTGCTTCGTTCGCCACGGATGGCGACCACGGAAGGCTCATTCAATACAATGCCTTCTTCACGAACATAAATGAGAGTGTTAGCTGTACCCAAATCGATCGACAGATCGTTAGAAAAAATGCCACGCAGCTTCTTGAACATGTAACTAGCCTGTATTCTGTGGAGTCAGAAGAAATGAAAATCAGCTAACTTTATCAATGCCTCCGGCATTCCACAAGACTCGCGGGGTTAACATTCGCTAATCCGTGAGGGTTTTTGGCATATATCTGTAAAAGCTGTCGCAATGCGCTGAGATAAAGTTGCCAAAAGCTTGGATCATGCCAATCCCTTGACATGATTTGTGTGCTTATTAAGCAAAAAAGGTTTGCACCAACATAAAGAGCCCGGCCGACAAAACTATGGTCATAGGCAGTGTCAGTACCCAAGTCAACAGAATTTGTTTAATAGTGTTTTTCTGTACTCCGGAGCCATTGGCCACCATGGTGCCGGCCACGGCCGAAGACAGGATATGGGTGGTAGATACCGGCATGCCTGTCATACTGGCGATACCGATAGAACCGGCGGCGGTCAACTGCGCGGCTATCCCCTGACTGTAGGTCATGCCACCGTTACCAATTTTCTCGCCAACCGTGTGCACAATCCGGCGCCAGCCCACCATGGTGCCGCAACCCAAAGCCAGGGCAACGGCCACTATGACCCATAGCGGCGCATATTCGGTAATGGCGTTAAGCTGACCACGCCAATGTTTTAACTGACTGACTTCTGCAGCGGGCAATGGCTGCTTGGCCAATTTGCGGGTGCTGTCATCGATACAAAGGATCAGCTGCCTGGCTTGCCGGCGCTGTTCCTGAGTCAGCTGTTTAACCGTATTCCCTTGCTCAAGGAGCCTATCCAGGCTTTGCATCGAAGCGATGGCCGAGTCCTGACAGCGACTGTCGGCAGCGTGCTCACCCAGATTAGCCACCAGCAGCGGGTTGCGCTCGTACAGAGCCATGATGCGCCGGTTGGCATCTTGAGCCTTATCCATATCGAAGCTTTGACTGTTCAAGTCCAGGGCAAAATAACCCGGCGCCATGCAGATAAGCACCAACATCACCAGACCTATGCCCTTCTGACCATCGTTGGAGCCATGGGCGAAACTGACCCCCATGGCCGAGGCTATCAAGGTAATCCGGGCCCAGAATGGCGGGTGCTTCTTGCCATTGACCGCCATCTGCTCTGCCGGAGTGCGATGTAGCTTGGGCTTACGCCAGATACGCTTCATCACCAACAACAAAATCGCCGCCAGAATAAAGCCCAGGGTTGGAGACAAGAGCAAGGAGAGCATGATATCTATCGCCTTGCCGGTATTGACTCCATCCAGCGGCGATTGACCGTTGAGCCAGGCATAGGCACCACCGACCCCCATGATGGAGCCTATCAGAGTGTGGGAGCTGGAGGCAGGAATACCGAAGAACCAGGTACCCAAATTCCAGACGATGGCCGAGAACAGCAGGGAGAACACCAGCAACAGGCCTTGGGAGGAGTCCATGTCCAGCAAGAGCCCGACCGGCAGCAGATGCACTATGGCGTAAGCCACACCGAGCCCCCCAAGCAACACCCCGGCAAAGTTGAACAGCGCCGAAGTCAATACCGCGCCTCTGGCCGGCATGGCATTGGTATAAATCACAGTGGCTACCGCATTGGCGGTGTCGTGGAAGCCATTGATAAACTCGTATGCCAACACAAAAAGTACAGCCAGGATCAGCCCCAAAGACCAGATCCACCCCAAACCCGCAAGCGCTTCCAACATAATTTAATCAGCCAAATACAGCAGAGGCTGTCGATTATGCTCAATGTGAGTTGAAGACAAAGTTAAATTATCTACATCTTGGCGCTTTAGTGAGTTGCTTCACACTGTGGTGATTCGGCTTCAGTTAACTTCCCGCCAACTGATGATCCTGTCGTTGCCGCGATAACGGCCAAAGAAGGCACTGGCTCTGGGGTCGCTCAGTGTGCCGTCATTGAGGCCATTCCAATTCCAGTACCACTGCAACCATTCAGGCGTCTTGAGCGGCGCCGTCACCTTGCCGCGATAGCCGGAGCTTCCAAGCGCACGCCACAAGAGTTCAAACTCGCCGCCAAAGGCAGTAACTGTGTTGCCGCCGCCGGCGAAGCGGCTAATATTCTGCCCGGCACTGAGCGCAGGTTCATAGTGGTAACCCAGGGTGAGTTGATCCTGTTGATATTCAAGTGGCGTGTTGAACACACTGCAGTTATCCAGTTCGTTCAAACGCCAGCCACTGCCATCCCAATACTCTGTCCTCGCCGCCATGCTCAAGATTTGGGTTTCCGGGCCAAAGGTATTGTCCAACAGCAAACGCCCATGGCGCATATTTTGGCTACCAAGACGTACGGCGCTGCAGCTGCCTGCCACAGAGCAGTCACCACTGAAATCGCTTTGCATATTGCTGTCCAGCAGCTCGGCAATCTTGTCCGGATCCTGAATTTCCAGGCCGATATCCAAAAGCGGGAAAGGCCCATCTGTTGCAACCGGGTCCTTGCGGGCAAACTTGAGTTGCCCTTGGAACTCAGCCAGGCCATCCACCCAGGTATCTGAAGTAATCTCGCCCCCCGAAACCCGGCTGTCCAACGCCACTCCGTCGAATTGATTGGCTGCCTGATAACGGCTGTAAGCCTTGGCAAAATCACCGACATAATTTTGAGTCACTTGCCTATCCAGTGCCAAGGCGCTGACTTTATAACTGACTTCAAATGGCTGATCCATATAACTGAAACCATTGCAGGCCGGCAGCAAACTGGCTTCATCGACTCGGAAAAAGGCCGGCACAAAACGCCCGACTGGCATTATGGTTTTGCCGCTAGGTCCCTGCCAATAAGCGCTGCCCACCAAACTCGGGAAGGCCACACTGCCCTCGTAGGGCAAGGGCGCTGTAACGCCGAATTCAAACACCCCAACCTCACTGACCGCCTGAGCGAGCCGGTTATTCTCAGGCGTTTGCTGGCGCAGATGATCATACTGCTGCAGCTGCAGTTCACCGGGTTGACCTGAAGCCGGTGCAATCAGCTTATGCCATAAAGAGAGACCTGCCTGTTGATAGGAAGGTGTAGTGAGGTTTTTACAGAGATCGGCATTACCATTATCCGCCCAGGCTTTGGCGCTGATGCTGAGTGGGAAATTTTCCTGCGCCCGCCGAAAAGGCGCACAGGAGGCATCCGCGGCCTGGCAGTATTGCTCGACCTCGACACAGAATCCCAACGGGAAGCTGACAAAATCATCGGCGCCGTGCATCACCAGCCCGGCATCCCCTTCGCTGGTCGTTCCAGTATAGAGGGTGTTTAACTCGACCCGACCGGCATCAGCATAATTGATATCGATTCGGCTTTGACCTTGACTGTCGAAGGCCAGGGTCAGCGGCGTGGCGGCAGCTTGATTGTTGCCTATATCCTGCCAGCTCAGGGCGCCTGTCGGTTTCAGTTGCACCTTGGGTGAACCGACGACTGCCGACAGCGCCTCACTCCAGAACGAAAGCGTCTTGTTGGTACTGGCAAAGGCCGGTACACACTGGGCTGTGCCATCTGACTTCATCGCCTTAACAAGCACTCCCGTCTCTGGCTTGTTGGCCAGCTTATCTGCCACATCAAAGATGAAACCACTCTCGGCAAAACTCAGGCGACAGGCGGCCGAACTCAAGGGGCCGCTGCCACTTCGGCACAGGGTATCACTGCCGGGGCGGGTGGCCGGAGTCGAGGAGGAAACCCCCAGTGTCAGCGGCGTTTGATCAAACTTTTGCAGTTGAATTTGGGTACTGCCGCCATTGAAAGTCACCGAACTTGCCGGCAACCAACGGCCGTTACTGACAGGATTCGGGCTCAAATTGGCGGTGACAGTACCTGTGAAGAGCTCTGAGCAGCTGGCATTTTTACAGGCCCTCAAGGTGATGGGTTCGGCGCGACAGGTAAAAGGCGCGCTGCTGTAATCAAACTCAAAATGATGCACCTGCTCGCCCACGGGTTTTGACTCCAGGGCACAAACCTGGAAATTGTCTATCTCATGGTTGTTGTTAGCATCACCGGTAGAGCCGGTAAGCGACAGGTAAAAATCTGTCGGCACACGGCTTTGTCCAGGAAAGTTACGGGCATTGAAAGGGCTCACCAGAGTTTGGTAACCGGCACCTGTATCTCGCTCAACAGACACCATGGCCATATTTGCCTGACGGGAATCTACAGTAATCTTATACTTGTGCCCCGGCGCAGGAGACTGAGAGCCTCGAACATCAATACCGGGACTGATAGAATCTTCCGTCCCCTTCAGGTAACGATAAGAACCTGCCTCTGAACCACGAATAGAAACAGATTGTCGAATCTCCCCCGGGCCATCGACACGCCCTTCTGTGGGGTTGGAAAAGTTACCGTACTCATCCAGAGCGACCCCCAACCAGCCTCCGGCAAAGCCCGGGGTGCCATCATTACGCTGGGCATAACCCAAGGCGCCACCAAAACTGCCCGGCTGCGGCGTCACGGCGGCATCCGAGAGAATCACCGCCACTCCATCACCGCCGGTACCACCCTGGGGCGACCAGGCGTAATAATCAAATTCAACTGTTACCAGATTGCCTTCAGCCGGAAACAAGCGCTGATAGGTACTGGAGGTTGCCTGATTGCCCCGGGCAGGAGTCAAACGCAGACGTCCGCCCACTATGCTGGGCGGCACTGAATTGCCCAGCACCTTGATGGCCCAAGCATCTGCCGATAGGGAAGCCGAGCTGAAGTCATCGCTGAAACACCCCAGCACTGGCGTTTGGTCATTGCCGCACATGCCGCCAAAATCGGCGTCATCGACTGCACCGAGGTCGATATTTACATCCGAGTTGCCCTTGATATCCAATGCCCCGCCGGAAGCCAGGGCACCACTGAGGGAAGCCCCACCGGCCACTTTGACCGAGCCCGCCACATAGATAATGGCATTCACTGTGTTTTGCCCGGTGATATCCAACGAGCCACGCACATAGATGATCAGGTTCTCAGCCTTTCCTCCTGGGTTCAGGGTGGCATTATTCAGAGTCAAACTATCGAAATAGAGCCTGGTCGTGGTCGTGGTTGGATACAAAAAACGGCCATGAAAAAAACTGCCATGACTAAAATTAATATCGCCGGCCGCCAGGGGCTGACTACAAAACGTGCCGTTATAAGGACAATGCAGCACCCCCTGCGTTGGAGGCAGATTGGGGGGCGGAACAAAACCGTCATTTAGATGGTTACCACTAGGCGGATCGGTAAAAATATCACTGCAAAGAGGCACGGCAAAGGCCGCCATAGGCCAAGCGCCAAGCAAGATCCCGAGTAACAGCAGTATGCGACTATTCACGGGCTTCCACCTCCACAACCCGACTTACCCTCAGACATTGGCTGTCTGCTACCGCTGCCGCGCCGCAACTGCCGCTCTCGCATACCGCAGTGCTGCGGATACGATACAACTTGGCACTGCCCGGGCTGGCATCCTGGCTTAAGGTCTCGCAACTGAGCTGGACATTACAGCCATGAAACCCGGTCACATCCGGCGCTGTCCAACTTGAGCCCACGGCGACGCAACCGGCAGTGCCGCCGCTTAAGGGGAACAGCCTGGCCAGGGCCGCATCGGCGCCGCTGTTGGCAGCATTGAGCGCCCTTAAGCCCCAGACTTCCAGGTTAACGCCCTCGTCGGCGTCGCCGCCAACCCGCAACAGAGTCACCGCCAACAGCGACATCACCAATATTACAAAGATGGCTATCACCAAGGCGCTGCCGCCCTGATGCTTTTGCGCATAACAGTGATAATTTCGACTAGGGAACATTGATCACCTGCACTTGATGTTGATACTGAAACTTTTCACCGACAACAGCAAACTGCGGCTGCAACTGTACTATGGCGTTGTTAACCAGAGTCGCAGGCAGCAAACGCACCGCCGGGTTGGTGGCTATATCATTACTCAAGCCTTCGGCCATCAAGGCTCCCGTGCCCATGGTATCGGGCAGAGGCTGACCGGCATGATAACCATAGTGGCTATAACGGCGAATGCTGCCATCTGCCTGAGAAAAACAGTAGCTGACAGGTTGCCCGGCCACATAAAAGCGCTTCGCCGGTGAAGCTTCGGCAAAGTTAACCGCGGCGGCAAACTGCAAGGTCAGCAGTGAGCCGTTGGCAGTGACCTTGTCTATAGCGTGACGCTTGTTGCTGCCACTGCCATAAATCTCCGCATGGGTCAGCGGGTACACCAGCAATTGTTCACCGGCCGAAACCGCCGTTGCCGGCGCAAACACTGTGGCAGTGTCCGTCTGGACATCCGGCGCCAAAGGCAATGACAGATAGCTGCCGCTGGCACTGATAGACAGAAACTCCAAACACTGCTGCTGAGAGCTCGACTGCAGCCTAAGGCTGGAAGGCACTGCATTACGCAGCTCACGGTTCAGGCGTTCCATCACGAAACGACTGCTGCCCAACACTCGGTCGATAGCGGTCGAATCCACAAAGATACGGGTACCAAAGATAATAAAGCTGCTGACACCGACCACCAGAATGCCCAGGATGAGTATCACAGTGACCAATTCCACCAAGGTAAAGCCCTTGGTAGAGCCCAGGCCTTTGGTCTGTATTAATCCTTTTCCCTGCCTGCAGCGCATCAGAAATTACTCCTCAGCACGTCGTAACGGATAGCCTCGCCCGCAGGGGTAGTTACCGTGACAGTCACCAGCTTGCTGTTGGCTTGATACTGGGATACCTGGACGCTGAGACTGTACCCCGGATAGAGACTCAGGTAACTCAGGCTGGAATTAAGCATCAGGCTCTGCTCGTTAAGACCGTGGTAATCGTCGATATCGTCAAATTGATCCCGACTCTCACCATCCGGGCCATAATCGCTAACCCGGGTACAAGTGACACCGCCCAAACCGTTACAGGCGGGCAGGCCACCATTTACGCCGCTATGTTCATCATAACGCTTGCCCCAGATTTCATTGATCACAGCCTGAGCCAACTCGGCGCTGCGCACTCTATGCAGGGTCTGCGCCGCATGATCGCTTTGGGGAAACAGCACGCTGGTCAGCAGCACCAGGGCGATACCGAGCACCAACATGCCGATCACCAGCTCTATCAGGGTGAATCCCCGCGCTTTAGCCCTCATGGATATAGCCCTCGGACTCTATGGCGATAGTCAGGGTTTCATCGGCGACCACTGAGAGGCAGGCGCCATTGCAGGCAAGGTTGGTGCGGCCCAAAGCATCAAACTGGATCTGAAAACTGTCAGCGCCGTTACTTTGAAGCAGTATCCGGGTATTACGCGGCAAGCTTTCGGCGCTATTACTGCGGATAAGGGTCGCGCAATCCTGGGTCAAGTGGCTGAGTTGATAAGCGCCGCTGCTGATAGTGAGTCGATAACAGCGGTCGGGATTATTGAGAGCCAACATCTGGGTCTTTTGCAGCTCGGCAATCAATTCCTGTCGCAGCGTCCAGGCGCTGTAACTGCTGGAGGATACCAATTTGGGCAGCACCACGACGGAAAGTATGGCCAGCAACATGATAGTCACTACCAACTCCACCAGAGTAAATCCCCGGGTGCCTGTCCCCTTGGTCACAGCCATATGATTTCCCGCCAATTCCATACTCAGTCAAGTATGGCAAATAAGCCCAATAGTTTGAATCCTGACGTAAAAAAGGCCTGCTTGGCAGGCCTTTTCAGCTACAGGCTATTAGCAGTTGGTATCCACGATCTCATATACGGGCAATGAGTTCCTGGTAGCTTCCGAATACTCAACAAAGCATTTATAAGTGTCTGAAGGCGTTGTTCCCTTACGATAAATGATCACATCAGCAGCACTGACATTGGCTGCGCTGGGAGCTGCGATAACCCAGTCCCCGCTGGAGGTGGTATCTGCTTCCAGAATCTTGAGAATATTGGTTGCATCAGCCTTCACATATCCATATACAGCAGTGATATCCGCACTATCATCCCCTGTCAGATCAACATTGTCACCATTGCTACCGTCGTCTTTTTCTTTACCTTGAATAGCAGCTTTCGAATAGAGCAAGGAATTACCGCCCTGTAACGCTGCTTTCATACCAGAAAGAGTTGACTTGGTTGCATCTGATTGCAGATTCAAAAACTTAGGCGCTGCGGTGACAGCCAAGATCCCCAAAATGATAATCACCACCACTAATTCTATTAGCGTAAAACCTTGTTGTTTATTCATTTTCTATCCCTTTCAAATTAGCAATCTGTACCTGTTACCACATACTTTGGCAACGAAGTTACTGTGGCTGGGGTGTAGTTAATACGACAGGCCTCACTGCCTTTCTTACCCTTGGGGACAATAATGAAAGAAGTTTCACTGACATAGATCACCCCAAAGTCTTCAGTTGCAACGGTATCTGTTCCGGTAATAGCCTCGAAAGTATTGTCCATGGCTTTTTCCAGATTGGTTTTCACTGTGGTGGAATTGGTCGCACTATTCAAATATCCAAAATCCACAGTAACACTAATATCACTGTTACCACTCTTGCCAATGACAACACTCTCACCCGCAGTTTTACCTTGACCGGCAATAACAGCCTTGGAATACACCATGGCATTGGCTCCCTGAAGTGCCGCTTTCATTCCCTGGAGAGTGGACTCCCTGGCATCGGATTGCAGATTGATAAACTTGGGCGCTGCTACCACAGCTAAAATACCGAGAATGATGATCACCACCACCAATTCTATCAAGGTGAAACCTTGTTGTTTTCGCATCGCGCTTTCCTTTGGTTCAAAAAATACAATTCAATCAGTTGCTGAAACTCAAGACCTGGCCGGTTCCCGGGTTATAGGTAATACCCTTGGCGCCTGTGGTGTTGAGATCCGGCGCCGGTGTTGCCACACCTGAACTTTGGTTCAGTGCCAATGATGCCACCTGATGGTAAACACAGAGATCCAGCCCGGTTATTAAAGTACCGTCAATAGCTGTAGCACTTACACCTGCACCATCCAGGGCTCTGACGGTATAACGTTGTTCTCTGGCGTCAGCGGTATAGAGCACATTCTTAGGCGCACTCTGCAGTACTGTGTTGAATACTTGCTGGCAACTGGCATCATCCATGGAAGTGGCCGAAGTATTGCCAGTGCCGGTTGGATAACCGAAACGGGTGTCCAAAGACACGGAAATACCATCGAGGAGCACTGACGTATTACGGCGACCATCAACCTCCCATTGGGAGCGTACAAAACTCACCGCCGTAGCCAGGCCGCCCGTCACGCCTTCGAGGCTGGCATCCTCGGCATCATCTGTCACATTCAAAAAACGCGGAATAGCAGTTGCGGCCAGCAGGCCCAGGATAACTATTACTATCACCAACTCGATTAACGAGAAGCCTTGCATCTGTCGTTTCATCTAGGTTTCCTCCACCTGTTCGCCATGGATATTAGCAGCTCCGTTAAGATAAAAAACCATTTAGTCAATAATCTGTATTTGACGTCAAAAAAATGACCCTTCCAGTGTCCAACTGATAGCTCAGACTGTCACCGGCAGGGCTCAGATAACGGCAGCTTTGATCCCGGTTGATAAACTGAGCTTGAATCACCGCCTTATCCGGTAGACCTCCCAGAAGCTGCTGCCAAAGCACCTCGCAGCCTTTGTCATTCCGGCTGGGTGCCTGTGGCCAACCGGCCTGATTCATTGCCAATGGACTAGGTTGCACCTCGTGATCCAATGTGTGCCAATCCAATTGCATCTGTTCAGGGCGCCCCAAACGCAACCACTGGGATCTCACCATGGCCAATACATTCAGCAACCTGTGGTGTTCAAGCTGCAGCCCTCTGGCCGATACCTTGTCCACAGCAGAAAAATAACGCATTCCCAACACCGCCAAAATAATCAGCAAAATCAACAGCGCCGCCAGACTGGCAAAGGTTCGCAGCAGATCTTCCTCAGCCTGATGCTGGCTTGGCATCAGCCGCCTCCCTTGACCACATTGAGCATGTCCCACATAGGCAGATAAATACCCAGCGCCAGGATTAACACGACAACTGCCACTATGCCGATCAAAATAGGTTCCAGCCTGGCGGTGAGGTTCTTGAGGTCATAATCTACCTCACCCTCATAAAAATCGGCGGCATCATTGAGTAGCTGATCTATGCGGCCGGTTTCCTCCCCAACCGCCACCATCTGCAACACCAGAGGCGTAAACAACTGACTCTGATTGGAAACCCTCAGCATAGATTCCCCCGCTTCGACCCCGCGGCGCATGTTGACGATTCTGTCGTGCATATAACTGTTATCCACAGCGTCGGCCACCAAGCTGAGCGCCTGAGTCATGGGCACCCCGGCGCTCAACATCATGGCGAAACTACGGCAATAACGAGCCAGGGTCGAGCGCTCTATGATGGAACCCACCGCCGGAATATGCAGCTTCCAGCGATCCCACTGCTTTTCCCCCTGCTCGGTTTTGTGCCAATAACTCACCCCGAGTACAGTTACCACCAGCGCCACCAGCATCAAGGGCCAATAATTGACAAACAGGTTGGAAGTACCGATAAGCAACCGGGTCGCCCAGGGTAATTCTGCACCGAAGCGGGAAAACATTTCGGCGAACTTGGGGATCACCATAATATTGAGGATCACCAGTGCCAGCACCACCGCCAACAGAACAAACATGGGGTAACGCATGGCAGATTTGATCCGTCTGCGGGTTTCCTGCTCCCGCTCGATATAACCGGACAACTGCAAAAAGGCATCTTCCAGTTTGCCGGTGTTTTCTCCCACATGCACCATGGAGACGAACAAGGCGTCGAACACGTCCGGATGATGGTTCATCGCCGACGACAGCGGCCGCCCGGCGGTCAACTGCTCTGAGACATCCTGCAACGCCTCTTTCATCCGCTTGGAGTGGGTGGTCTCCGCCAGCCCGGCAATGGCGCGCAGAATAGGAATGCCGGAGCGGGTCAGGGAATACATCTGCCGAGTAAAGATCTGCAGCTCATCCAGACTGACTCTGCGTTTGAGTAGGCCCTTGAGGCTAAGATCCCGGCCCGCTTTGACCTCATTGAGTTCCAGCGGGATCACGGCTCTGGCCAGCAGTTGATCGGCCGCCGCACTCTCGGAGGCGGCATCCAGCTGCCCTTTTACCTGTTCACCGCCGGCATCCCGGCCCCGATAGGCATAAAGCGGCATAATCAGACCTCATCCCTAGCCATCATCTCGGCTGCCAACGGCACCTGAGCTTCAGAGACATCTTCCACCAACTTGGCGACCTCTTCTATGGTTGTCAGGCCAGAGTGCAAATATGCCAGTGCCGATTCAGCCAGCGGGGTAAACTGCTCGCTGGCGTAAGCAGCGCGGGCAAATTCATGGGGATTACCGCTGCGCATAGCCTCTATCATGGTTTCATCCAGTTCGAGGATCTCAAATACCCCAATACGACCGCGATAACCTGTGCCGGAGCAGCTTTGACACCCTGTGCCCACTCTGAGCCTGGCATCGGAAAAGTCGCGCTTGCTGATGCTCTGGAGCCAGACCCTGTCCTGCGGCGTGAGTTGATAATCTGTGGCGCAGTTCTTACACACCCGCCGCACCAGGCGCTGGGCGATAATGACTCTAAGGGCACTGGCCACTAAATAACTGGCCGCCCCCATATCGAGCAAACGCAGGGCGCTGGTAATGGCATCATTGGTGTGCAGGGTCGAGAGCACAAAGTGACCTGTCAGGGCACCACGCAAGCCGATTTCGACTGTTTCCTGATCCCGCATCTCCCCCACCATTATGATGTCGGGGTCCTGGCGCAGGGTGGTGCGCAGTACGTTGGAAAAATCCAGGCCTATCTTGTGATTGACCTGTACCTGGTTGATCCGCGGCAGTTGATATTCCACCGGATCTTCCACGGTAATAATCTTACTCTCAGCCTTGTTCAGTTCACTGAGAATGCCATAAAGTGTAGTGGTCTTGCCCGAACCTGTAGGGCCTGTGACCAACAACATGCCGTGGGGGCGTTTTATCTGCCGCCGTACCCGCTCGAGAATATGCGGCGGCATCCCGGTTTCATTCAGGGTCAAGAGGCCGGCCGATTGGTCCAACAGTCGCATCACCACAGACTCACCGTGATAGATGGGCATGGTAGACATACGCACATCTATCTGATGACCTTTGATTTCAATATGAAAACGGCCATCCTGGGGCAAACGTTTTTCCGAGATATCCAAGCCGGCCATCAGCTTGAGCCTAAGCACCAGCGCCGCGGCAATATTGACCTCTTTGAGCACGTTTTCCTGCAACAGACCATCCACCCGCTGGCGGATCCTGAGCGACTTGTCGCCGGGTTCAATGTGAATGTCCGAGGCGCGGATCTGCACCGCATCCTCGAAAATCGACTGCAACAACTTAACCACTGTGGTCTCGTTGTCGCTGTCGGCTTCGGTCAAACTGGCGAGATCGAACTGATCATCGGCAGCGTATTCCTCCTCCAACTTACCGGCCATCTGGGCAATGTGGCCGGTGCGGCGATAGAGGTTGTCAAAAGCATCAAACAGCTGTTGCTCCTTGACCACCGCCAGTTTCAGGCGTCTTGGCGCCAACAGCACATCCAGTTCATCCAACGCCTGCAGATCGGCCGGATCGCTCATAGCCACCAGCACGGAGTCCTTGTCGGCCTCAATCACCAAGGCTCGAAAACGCCGGGCCTGCACTTCGGACAAGAGGTTGACTACCTCAGCAGGAATGGGGCGCTTGCTGATATCGATAAAGGGAATATTCAACTGATGAGAGAGAAACTGCAGCAGCTGTTCCTCGCTGATAAAGTCCATGTCTATCAGGGTGCGTCCCAGCTTGCGGCCGGTTTGTTTTTGTTGTGACAGCGCGTTTTGCAGCTGCACCTCGCTGATAATCTGTTCCTGTACCAGGAGATCACCGAGGCGCATTTTTAACTTGGGTTTCACTGGCGGCCTCCTATCTGGGCGAGTCGGTTTTCTATGTAATCACGGGCATCCGCGGACAAGCCCTGGCGCTTGAGAGCTTCCTGATAACTGGCCTTGGCGGCGTCATAATCGCCACTTGCATCCTGGGCATAGGCCAGCCCCAACCACCAGCGTCCCTGAGAGGCATCCTGCTGAATTAGGCTAAGATAACTTTGCTGTACCAAGGGCCAATCTTTGAGGCTTTGACCTATTTCTGCCTGCAGCAGCCATTTCTCGCGGCCAAGCTCGCTGCCATCGGCTACCTGTTGCAAACTGGCAAGAGCCAGAGGCAACTCGCTGCGAGCCTTTTGCACCCGGGCCAGCAACAACCAAAACACAGGTTGCTGCGGATAACGCTCGGCGCCTTGACGCAGCAGTACTGCCGCCTTGTCCAATTCGCCGCGGCCATAAAACAGCGCCGCCAGCTCCTGACGGGCACTGTGGTTGGCATCATTCGAGCGTAAGGCTTCGGCATAGGCCGACATTGCCTTGTCAATCTGGCCCAGTTCCTTGGCCTGCAGTCCCTGTTGTAACTTTTTCTGCGACAGCTCCGCCGGGGTCAGAGAAACCTGAGTCACGCTCATTTTCGTCTGGCTTGGTTTAGCAGCCGCTGATCTGGATTGGGTTATCCGGCCACTCTCATTGGAGCTGGGCTTCTGCTCCAAGCCTGACTTTTCATTGCGACCGGGTGTTTTTATTTGTACTGACTGAGATGGCTCTTGTACAGCCTCCTGTCCGAGCGGCTCTGCCTTGGCTGCCCAGCGTTCGGTTGCTGTGCTGGTTTCAAGGCTGTCATCGGCTAGGTTTGAGTTTAAGCTGCCTGTTTCTGAGCCATACATTTCAGTTTTTTTTATTTCAAAGTCGTTCGTTTCAGAGCTTTTTGTTTCAAAGGCTGAGCCTTGAGCATTCAAGCCTGCATTAGAACCTTTGGGTTGTTCACTTGGAGCCATACTCTTGCTGGGCAGTTGCAGCGCCGAGATCTGCGCCTCAGGCTCCAAATTTAATCTATCACTGCCATCGGCAGCGCTTGAAACTGCCCTCGGCTGTGGCCGATTTCGGCCCGTGGGCCCAGGCTCATAAGGCACAGTCTGCGATGGCTCGGCTCGGTTGCCACTAAAGTTTTGAGTTTGATTTTGGGTTTGGGATGAGCTTGAGTTGTCATCACCCAGATAACCGCCCAACCATAACCCCAGCGCCAACAGAGAGATGCCAAGCAGCGTGCCTCCCAGCAGCAACCACCAGGGGTTGGCCGCCGCGTGACTGGTCTGCCCCGCCGGCACATGAGCTAAGTTGTGCGGCTGCTGGCGTTTATCCAGATCTTTGAGCATCTGATTGACCACGCTCATAGTCCGGCTCCCTTCATGGCATAAACCCCGACCGAGGCGCCGACTGAAGCAAGGAGCAGCACCAGAGTCGGCCAAAACCAACGCCAGTTGCCAGGATGAGAAGCATCTTCGGTATCCTTGATGGCGCCCTTGATATGCGTAGACGTCACTTGCTGTTTACCTTCACCGAAACAGAGCAGCAGCGCCTTGTGCGCCAAAATATTCACCAATCTGGGGATCCCTCTGGCGGCAATGGCAATACGCTTACTGTCTGCGGCGCTGAATAACGCCGGTCCCTGATAGCCGGCCACTGCCAATCTGTGGCGCAGATAGGCGTAGACTTCATCCCGGGTCAGCGGCCGCAAGCGATAGCTGAAAGTGATCCTCTGGCGTAACTGGCGAAACTCTTGCTGCGCCAAGCGCGCATCAAGCTCGGGCTGGCCGAAGATCACCACTTGCAGCAGCTTGCGACTCTCGGTTTCCAGATTGGTCAACAGCCGCAAGGCTTCCAGGCTCTCATCCGGCAGAGCTTGGGCTTCATCAAGCAGCAAAACAATATTAAGCCCCTGAACACTGAGCGCCAGCAGCTGCTGCTGAATAAGGCCACTGAGTTGCTGCTGATCTTTAATCTCATTCACAGCAATTCCCAGCTCTTCGGCAATCGCCAGCCTGAGTTCTGCCGGTGTCAAATAAGGATTGGGCAACCAGGCGCAGCGAAACTGTTGCGGCAGCTCGTTGAGCAGTTTACGGCACAGCAAAGTTTTGCCGGTTCCCACCTCGCCGGTGACCTTGATAAAACCTTCACCGGTTTGCAGCGCCACCTGCAATACTTGCAAGGCCTCCACATGGGGAGCCAACCCCAGGAAAAAACCTGTATTGGGGGTCAGGGCAAAAGGCATGCTCTGCATGCCAAAATGCTGCAGATACATAGTGGCCGTTATTCCTGTGGATACCAGCGGTCGAGCAAGCTCTGGGAACGTTGCAGCTCTTTTTGCCAGGTGCCATCAACCACCACGGTCGGCTTGAGCAAAATCACCAGCTCTGTCTTGCGCTTTAACTTACTGCGGTTGGTAAAGGCTTCACCGATAAAGGGAATATCGCCAAGCAGCGGCACCTTGGATACCACTTCGGTATTCTCGCTCTTCATCAGGCCGCCTATCACCACCACATCACCGGAAAGCGCCTTGATGACAGTATCGGACTCACGGATTTCACTCCGGGCCAAGGGCAGATCCAACGAAGAGTCACTGATCTTGATGCTCTTGTTCTGCTCTTTGACATCCGTGACTGAAGGATGCACATGCAGCAGCACACTGCCGTCTTTGTCTATCTGAGGCGTCACGTCCAGAGCAATCCCCGAGAAAAAGGGCGTCAACTCCACCTCAGGCGATGTCACCGGCGTGGTACTGGCCACAGTGGTGGAGGAGACATCCGTGACAAAGTATTCATCACGGCCAACTTTGATCACCGCCTTCTGGTTGTTGGACGCTGTCACTCTGGGGCTTGAGAGCACATCGACATCGCCTTGGGTATCCAGCAGGGTAATCATAGCGGCGAAATCTGTGCCTTTGAGTGATAAAGAGGTCACCCCTCCTATGGCCTCGGTGATCTGATTGCCAAACGAGCCCTCGCTGGTGCCAAAATTAACCTTGGTGTTACCGTCAGCCAAAGCGCTGCCAAGCACATCCTGCCATTGGATCCCCTGCTGATAACCATCGGAGAGGGTCACTTCGAGGATCTTGGCTTCCAAAATAACCTGCCGCTGCAAATGGCTCTCAGCGGTGGCAAGGAAACTGCGAATTTGCCGCAGCTCATCCGGATTGGCTCTGACGGTTACCAAGCCGGCCTGAGGTGTCACCACCACTGAGCGGCCATCACCGCTGTTGCCCAGAATCGATTCCAGGGTCTTTTGCAGCTCGCCCCAGAAATCTGTCTTGGTGCGGGAACTGATAAAGGTGCCGTTGGTGTTATTGCTGTTCTGGTTGTTGCTATTATTATTGTTGTTATTGCCAAAACCACTGTTGTTATTGTTGTTCAGGCCGTTATTGTTCTGGTTGCTATTGTTGTTATTGTTGTCAGAGATCCTTCCCGAGCTGACCGAGGTCAGCGACAGGCCAATGCGTTCCATATAGAGGTAATTGACCGGGAAAGTCTCGGTTCTCAGCCCAGCGGGATAGACCCTCAAGACTCGTCCTTCCCGACTGATCTCATAACCGTAAATATCCTGCACTACCTGCAAGGCTTCACTCAGGGTCACGCCCTTGAGTGACAGAGAGATATTGCCGCTCACTTGCGGGTGCACAGCCACGCTGAAGGGAGTGCCTTCCACCAGACTCGGGAAAAACACCCTGGCATCGACATCATTGGCCGAAACATCGAAACGCCGCTCGGTCTGCATAGGTGCGGCCAGCCCAGCCAGAAGACCATCGGCATTCAACTCCTGCTGCACACCGGGAGGCAAGCTGGCCGGAGGCGGCACCACCGCCTTGGCATTTTGCTGTGCCAAAGAGTCGCGTAACGCCTCTTTGGAAGCGGCTGGGTTGGGCCTATCCGTGGTTTGGCAGGCCGCCAGGCCCAAAGCCAACAACGGCAGCATACAGGCGAGTCTGGTTTTCATTAATGTTTTTCCTTGCGCTCGGTAATCGCTTGAAACAGATAGAGTCGGCGACCATCGGCCAGCAAAACGCTGTCCTGATAGATACGGCTTAACACCACTCCCTGAACTCTGTCCCCCTGGCGGTAAATTTGGTTATTGATCACGGCCCGCTTGCCCTGAGGTCCATTGAGCAAACTACTCAGCACTAGGCCCTGTCCGCCCAGCTCTTTGGCCGGAGCGATCAGCCCCTGCGCCGGCATGGTCGGGTCCCGCAAGCTGGCGGCAACGAGATCCTGGCTACAGAGCAGCGCCAGTAAGATTAAGCCTTTAGCGGGAAGATGCCACACTGATAAAGTCCTCATTAATGCTGAGCGTGTATAACTCAAGTTGCACACTGGCCTTGGGATACTCAGACACCCGGTAATCCAGGCGCTTCCAATAAAGCTTGTCCGGCATCTTCTCTACCGCCTGTACAAACTTGAGCACGGCGAAATAGTCACCTTCCAGCTCCAGCACTATGCCGTGGCTGTAAAGGTTCATCTGCTGTTCATCGGCTTTGCCTACCACCAGCAAAGGGGTTGGGGCGACAGACTTGAAGCCGGTCAGCTGTATTCCCTGCACCCGTTCCAGCAAGGCGGTAAGCAATGACGGCATATAACTGGCGGGCACCATGTCAACCATCTGGCTGTCCAGCTGTTGATCCAGCGCAGCGATATCACGATTCACTTGCGCCAAACTTGCCTTGAGCGGCGTATCAGGGTCTTCCGCCAGGCGTTGGCGATAAAGCGCCAGCTGTTGTTGGCTGAGCTTGATGCTACTCTGGCCGGCATGCAGCCGTTGCAAATTGCTCTGGCGCTCCAGCCAAAAAGACTCCAGCGGCAGATACAGCAGCAAGAACAGCACCAACAGGCTGACTCCCGACACCATGCCTCTCTCTCTTTGACTCAAACCATCAAAGGCTTGGCCCAGACGCCGAAGGAAATTCATTTCTTCACCTCCCGGGCTTCACTGGTCAGAACGAAGGCCAATGGCTGGCCTGGCTCCCGAGCCATGGTCATGGAAGCAAACGAGCGCCCTCTCAGACTCTCTGTTTGTTTGAGCTTGTCTATCCAGCGCGGCAGACTCTGCGGATATTGGCCGAAACCTTCAAACGCCAATTTGCCTTCTTCAAGTTTGATGCGGCTCAGCCACACACTGCCATCGGACACTTGAGCCAACTCCTGCAACACAGGCGCAAAGCCCTTGGAGGTCATGCGCTCCCGCTGCCCAAGTTCGGTCAGCAGCAACCCCTTGAGCTCCCGCTCCTGAGTACGGCGCTCCAGCTCAACGACCAGCTCGGCACTAGGGCGACGCTTGGCCAATTCGGCTTCCAGTTGTTGTTTTTCGCTCTCCAAGGCCTGGCGCTGCAACTCGACCTCAAGCAACTGCCTGGACACTTGCGTTTGCTGCCACCATCCCAAGCCGATAAGCGAAAGCCCCAGTAACAAGAGCACGCCTGCAATAGCCAACAAACGGGCGAAACTGAGCCTTAACCTTGGGGGCAAGAGAGAAGGCGAATAGAGATTGACCCGGGTCTTGCTCATTTACTCCCCCGCTTAAATTCCTGATAGCTGAGTTCAGCCATTTTCATGCCGACATCCATGCCATCTACCGGACGCACTTGTTGATTAAAGTTACGGGATATCAACTGAGCCAAGGTATAGGTTTGCCCCTGAACCATAATGTCAATCGAGGCCACCGGCGCTTGCCTGAGCTGACTTTCAAAAAAGTCCATCGAGCGCTGGATCTCCAGGCTGAGGGTATCGGCAACGCCGAACCCCAAGGATTCGGCATCGGTCTGATGCAATTCAGAAAATCCGCGAATGCGCCGCTGCATATAGAGCTCACCCTCGCGTACCACTGTGAGTAATAACTCCTGTCCAGGCACTTGGCTTATCACCAGCCTGGCTAAAGGATCTTGGTTAAAGAGGTTAGTGGGCAGTAACTCTTCGATGCTAATCCCCACCAGCTGCATACCTGCCTTATCTATTTCCTGGGCCAAGGCAGACAAGCGACTGTGGGAACAGACGACAACATTGAGTTTGTCACTGCTTTTAATCGGCGATTCGAAGTAATCCAAATGGATATCGGTTGGCGGCGTGCTGACCATATCCTTGACCGCCCATACCAATGCCTGAGCCATCTCATCGGCTTCAACCTTGGGCCGGTCGGCACTCAAAAGCTGATAACGACCAAAACCTAGAGCCAACTGTAATTTTGAAGGGCCAAAATCGGCATAAACCGCGGAAAACAGTGAATTCCAATCATCTTTGTGCAGTGGATAGCAATGACAAAGGGCTCTTTGATCGTCATTTTCCGGGCGAAAGACCCAGGCGTGATTGGCAGCAAGGAACACCCCGGTATTGCTGCCGGATTGAGGCGCGCCAAAGTTGAAAAGACGACTGATGAATGACTTGTTCGTCATAAGAAACCCTGAGTCCCTGTGAAAACGGCAGCGTTTATCGTACCCATAAGGTTATGAACTTGCTGCCAATTTAAAGTTAAGTCAATATTTTGGCATGTTCATTCTAAACACTAATCAATTCATTTTATAGGCAAATATTATTAAACTGAGAGCTGTCCTAAAGATAGGCTCAGCAAGGCCGGCAGACAAATCCAGCCTGTAGTAACCCGGAACTCTTTCTTGATCAGGCTGTTGCCGGCATAGGCTCGCTGAACCAGCTGCCCTGAGCGGCGCTGACTCCGAGTATTCTCAGTGTCTGCCACTCTTCAAACAACTCCACACCTTCGGCGCAAACCTGCACTTCGGTACGGTAGAGTCCACCTATCAGGCTACGAACAAACAGCTGGTTTTCGGGTCGTAGATGGATCTGCCGCACTATGGATCTGTGCAGCTTAATCAGTTGGAAACCTGTGTCCTGAATATATTGGGTGCTGATCACCTGCTGACCCACATGATCGACACACAGGCGCGCGCCCATCTTGCGGATCATCTGCAGCCTGGAGGCGATTTTCTCCTGATTGGGCGCCGCGATATCTTCACTGACCTCGAAGATCAGCCTGCCGGTCAGGTCCCGGTATTCCAGCAAGGTGGTACGCAACCAGCGAATAAAGGCTCGGCTCATCAGCGAATCCAGACTCAGGTTGATGCTGAAACAAACCTTCTTGTCCGGCTCACTTGGCAGCAACTCAAACAAGACTCTTTCCAGAGTCTGACGCTCAATTTGCGGCATCAGGCCACATTTAACCGCCATAGGCAAAAATAGGGTCGCCCGCACCAGATTACCTTCGGGATCCCTGGCTCGGGTAAACACTTCTCTGTGATGCAGCTTGCCGTCACAATCCATCACGGGCTGGGTATAAGCCAGAAATCGCTTATTGACCAAGGCCATTTCCAGAAAGCTGCGCCAGCGTACCGAGCCCTTGGCAAACTCCTGATCTACCGCGCCCTTATCATACATAAACCAGGTATTGATCCCCTGCAACTGCGCCGCTCTCAGGGCCATTTCCGCCTCTTCCAGCAGTTGCTGATGGCCATCACCCACCTTGAAATAAGCGCCGCCGAGATGATAGAAGTTGTCGGCGTTGTCCAGCTTGGGCAATACCTGGCTTTGGCAGACTTTTAACAAGCGGATTGCCAGTTGATCAGCCTCAGCCAGGGAAATTTGGGTCACCACTATTGCAAACTGGTTATGGGAACGACGGGCAAAAAAGCTGTTGGGCTGTGACTGTAGTATCTGGCTGATGCCATTAACGTTTTGTCTAAGCAGTTCCAGCGTCAGACTGTCCCCCATTTTTTGTTGCAGCAGATCCAGATCTTCCAGCTCCAACAGATAGAGCACCCCATGGGCTATCATGCCCTGCTCATTGCTCAGGGCATCGAGGCGATTCTTGAGAAACAGACGATTACCTATACGAGTGTCGGGATCCAGAAAGGTATTGCTGCGGATAAACTTGTCAAATCTGGCACGTTCTTTCTGGGCATCGGCCAGCTCTTCCAGCAAACGACTGAGAGCACGGTTAATCAACCTGGGTTTACCCTTGCCCGGCATCGCCTGCGCTTTTTCGTGCTCACCCAGGAGAATCAAACGGCTGCGCTGTGCCAGCTCTTCAATGCCCTCCAGTTGCCGCGAATACCAGAGATAACCAAAGCGGACAAACGCCAGCACGGCCCCCACGCCAAGTAGAATTATCAAGACTTCATACCAACCTGGTCTGTGCTGGGAAAACGGCTGCGGCAGTTCCAGCTCCATACGAAACTCAGGGTTATTCTTCAACGAAGATTGATAGCGCACCAGATTTTCTGTAGCGATATTGCCTTTATATTCAAATAGTAATTTATCATGATGCCAGAGCTTAAAACTGGCAGCATTGTAGGCAATTAACATGGGAGGCAGCCAGGACTCCAGCTCCCAGTTACTGCCGGAGTGGTATTGATTGGCCAGCATGGTTTCCAGCTCCGTGACCTTCTGTTGCTGGAACTTATAAGTCAGCTGCAGAAAACTCATCATGGCGCAGAGCAGAAACACAAATGCCACTATCGTCAGCGACAAGAGCCAAAAACTGGTGAGCTTTTTTGTGAGAATACGGGTGAGTTTCATCGAGGGCGATCCTGCCAGTCTTATTCTTCTTGGGGGTGAGCCGCCTCACTGCGGGAACTCAACTTGCTGATTATTCAGCAGCCATACGCAAAAGGCAACCAACAAGCAGCATAGACCAGAAAATGCCCCGTTTGCCTTGCAAAAACAACAAAGGGGCCAACAAGGCCCCTTTGGAATAAAGCTGCTATCAGACTTCCGGGTATTGCGGCAGTGTGTCTATCTGCGCCACCCCAGAGTCTATGGCTGCTTGTGCCACAGCCTTGGCGACTTTAGGCAGCAACCTTGGGTCCATCGGCTTGGGCAACACATACAGAGGGCCAAAGCTCAACTCGTTGACATTGGGATAAGCCGCCAACACAGATTCAGGCACTGGCTCCTTGGCCAGTTCGGCAATGGCGTAAACCGCGGCTATCTTCATCTCATCATTGATGCGGCTGGCACGCACATCCAGGGCGCCACGGAAGATGAATGGGAAACAAAGCACATTGTTGACCTGGTTGGGATAGTCGCTGCGACCGGTTCCCATGATCAGATCCTTACGTATCTCATGGGCCAGCTCAGGCTTGATCTCGGGATCCGGGTTGGAGCAGGCGAAGATCACCGGCTTCTCGGCCATCATGGCCACTTCCTCAGCGCCGAGAACATCTGGGCCAGACAGCCCCAGGAACACATCAGCCCCCTTGATCACATCCTGCAAGGTGCGCTTGTCTGTGTTGTTGGCAAACAGCGCCTTGTACTCGTTGAGATCTTCACGGCGAGTATGAATCACGCCCTTTCTATCCAGCATGTAGACATTTTCACGCTGGGCACCACACTTGACCAACATGCTCATACAGGCGATAGCCGCTGCGCCTGCGCCCATACAGACAAACACTGCTTCTTCAAGCTTCTTGCCCTGGATCTCGAGGGCGTTGATCATCCCGGCAGCGGTGACAATTGCCGTACCGTGCTGATCATCATGAAACACAGGAACCTGACAGCGCTCGATCAGTTCACGCTCAATTTCAAAGCACTCTGGCGCCTTGATATCTTCCAGGTTGATACCGCCAAAGGAGTCGGCAATCGCTTCGACCGTATGAATAAACTCTTCAGCTGTGCGGTGTTTTACTTCGATATCAGTGGCGTCGATATTGGCAAAGTGCTTGAACAACAAAGCCTTTCCTTCCATTACCGGCTTGGATGGCAAGGGGCCGAGGTTACCCAGCCCCAAAATGGCGGTGCCGTTGGAGATTACTGCAACCGTGTTGCCCTTGTTGGTGTATCTGTACGCATTGGCAGGATTGGAAGCGATTTCACGTACCGGTTCTGCCACCCCAGGACTGTAGGCCAAAGCCAAATCCATACTGGTCTCGGCGGGCTTGGTCAGCATCACTGCGGTTTTGCCTGGAACGGGGAACTCATGGTAATCGAGCGCTTTTTGACGGAAATCTGTCATTTTAAAATCCTGAAATGCGGAATGATATTAAGTAAAAACCGTACAAACACAGGTCTGGATCACTGCAAAATTCCTTTCACAGTGACTCAAATCACAAGGCGCTAAAGATACGCGAAAAGGCGCGATTTTAAAACAGTGTATGGCAAATTTTCCACTTAAGTCAGGTATTTTGCTTCTAAGGGGGATTTTCGAAACTTATCTGTGAAGGATGGCTGACGATAATCTGCCACTTTTTGTAGGAAAAATACAACTTACCCCGCACCACAACGGCTCTTTTGAGCGAGTTCAGCGCTAAAACCTTGCTAAAATTACCAGATCCGGCCTGAGGTATGCCAACATAGAAGTTATCGTCCAGAATAAGCCACAAATACTGTCCCTTTCTTTCAAAATCTGTCACCACACCTCTGACCAGCCGGTAGTGATTTAAATCCTGCTGACCGATAGCCGAAGTCGCCTTGGGCGCATAGTCTTCAAACTGCCACAAGCCTGCATTCTGAGTGCGCGCTTGCTGCTCCAACTCGGCAAAGCATTCCCAAAATGGATGTTCCTGGAAGACCCTGGCCATCGCAAAACCCTGTTGCAGTAGTTCCTGCTGCAACAATAATCCATTCGGAGTAAAGACATAGGCCAAGGTGCGACCATAGGGATCCAACTTGGTTGGGCCAAACATCAGCGCCAGCTCATCACCCACTTTGAGCTTAGAGGCGACAAAGGCCCTGGCCTCCATGCTGTAGGGTTGAGAGAGCCCCGGATACTGATGATCTATCTCAGGAGCATTAACACCTATCAAGCGTATCAGGCGGCCATCTTTGAGTGTGAGGGTATCGCCATCATTGATATAAGCGAGTGTGACCTTTTCGCTGGCTGTATAGGGAATACACAAGTTGTCGGCTATGTTGGCCTGCGCCGATCCCAAAGACAGCAAACTGCCCAGCAGCAACAGGCAATTCATCAAGTAACGACCGAGCCAAAAGCGAGTGCCCAAGCCTGAGTTAGTATGGTTCCATTGAGATATCATAGCGCCTCCCTTGGCAGTGTTTCTTCTTGGCCGCCCCGACTCACAGTGCAAAATCCTTTTTAACTTTTAATGCAGCCTGCTAGCCTCGGCTCAAGGTGATATCCGAAACATAACCATGAACGCAGTTTTGTAAGGCGTTACTTAGCATGCCTGCCGCTTCATCGGCAGTCATAAAGCTCGACGTATCCACCAACTTACCGCTGCTGGGCCAAAAACCGGTTGCCATTCCGCCGGGGTAGACGGCTATCAGCTTTATCTTGCTACCCTTGAGCTCCAAGCGCAGGGACTCCAGCATGCCTCTGACGGCCCATTTTACCGCGCAGTAACTGCTCTCTCCTGCCTTGGGTTGCAGCGCCGCGGTAGACATGACAATCACCAGTGTCATGCTCTCTTGCCGCCAACGAGCCAGCATGGCTCTGAGCAACAGCAGAGTGGACAGCAGATTATTGTCGATAAGAGCCTTGATATCAGTTGGAGACTGAGTTTCCAGGTTACCAAAGCAGCCGCTGCCGGCGCAGTGCAGCAGCATTTCAGGGGCCTCGCCTAAGCTATCGAGCAGAGCCTCAATCGCGCTTGGATTGGTTAAATCTGTTGTTTGGTAACTGACACCGGGCAACTCTGCCGCCAACTGTTGCAACCTCTGTTCACTGCGGCCGGTTAACAGCAAGGACTCACCTTCAGCATGATAGCGTCTCGCCAGCGCAGCCCCCAAGCCACTGCTGGCCCCTGTGATCAATTTCATTTGTTTTGTTCTCCAACTTCAGATGGGGATTGCGGCAGAGGCCGATAGGTTTGGCTTTGCCAGTCAAATTGATAGGTCTTGCCTTGCCATTGATACAAGGTGCGATTAGCTTCTTGTATCACCCTGGCATTGGCCGGTAGGCTGGCGCGACTCTCTGTATCTGCCAAGGTTTCGAAGTGAGTCGTTACTCGCTGCGGTGGCGCAACCACCACTGGCTCCGGCTTGGGTTGCCTGCGATATACATAGGGACGCTGCCAGCGATCTCTGTACCAAGGATCATCCCACTGCCAGCGATTCCATGGGTCATAACGCCAGGGCGATAGCCAGGGATTGTTAACGCCCCAATACAGGCCCCAGTGACTCCGTGAGCCATGGTTATGGTAGCGGTTATAATCTTCTCTATGAATATCACTCTGATAGTGGCGCTCAGTATGGGAGTTATCCCAGGCAGCAGCCACCTGTGGCAAACTCATCAGTATCAGACTCAGGAAAATAGCTCGTTTCATATAACCTCCAGGCTTCAAGGCCCGCAGCTTTCATGCTACTACGGCTTACTCCCGGATTCATCACAGAATCGCAGGCGAAATAAAGATGACTCAGCGTACATTCAGCCAAGGGTTACCTGGTCATCTCTGGCCGCGGCAGCAATCTGTGGCAGGATCCGACTTCGACAGGCCCCGGCATGCTTGCTGCCAGAGGCCTTGAACGCCGATTAATCTGCAAGCCAGAGTGCCACGAGGAGTTATTTGCACTTTCCTTAGCAGTTAACCGTTGCTCGGATTAATGCTATAGTGCGCGCCATTAATGCATTCGGCAGCGAGGCTATTTCCACATGAATTTTAAGGATTTACGCAGTTTTATCGATCACCTTGAGAGTCAGGGTGAGCTCAAGCGTATCAGCTATCCGGTTGATCCTTATCTTGAAATGACCGAAATAGCCGATCGGGTACTGCGCGCCGGTGGCCCGGCTCTGTTGTTTGAAAACCCCAAGGGCAAACAGATGCCCGTGCTGGTGAACCTCTTCGGTACTCCGAAGCGGGTCGCCATGGCCCTGGGCAAGGATGATCCCATGGCGCTGCGGGACGTGGGCGAACTGCTGGCGTTTCTCAAGGAGCCCGAGCCCCCCAGGGGCTTCAAGGATGCCATTGCCAAGATCCCCATGTTCAAACAAGCGCTGAACATGCCACCCAAGACAGTGCGTAACGCCCCTTGCCAAGAGGTGGTGTTGCAAGGCGATCAGGTTGACCTGACCGCCCTGCCCATTCAGCACTGCTGGCCCGGCGATGTTGCACCGCTGGTGACCTGGGGTTTGACCATCACCAAAGGGCCGAGACAGAAACGCCAGAATCTGGGGATCTACCGCCAGCAACTGCTGGGCAAGAACAAGCTGATCATGCGCTGGTTGTCACACAGAGGCGGCGCGTTGGACTTTGCCGACTTTAAACAGCAACATCCAGGTGAAAAATATCCTGTGGTAGTGGCTCTGGGCAGCGATCCTGTCACCATTCTCGGCGCCGTCACGCCAGTGCCCGATGCCATGAGCGAATATGCTTTTGCCGGGCTGCTGCGCGGTGAGCGTACCGAAGTGGTCAAGGCCTTGAGTTGCGATCTGGAAGTACCGGCCACCAGCGAAATCATTCTCGAAGGTTATATCGATCCCGAGGAGATGGCGGTGGAAGGCCCCTACGGTGATCACACAGGTTATTACAATGAAACTGACAGTTTCCCTGTGTTTACCGTGACTCATGTCAGTCACAGAAAAGACGCCATCTACCACAGCACCTACACAGGAAGGCCACCGGATGAACCGGCCATGCTCGGGGTAGCGCTCAATGAAGTCTTTGTTCCTATCCTGCGCAAGCAGTATCCGGAAATCGTCGACTTTTACCTGCCACCGGAGGGTTGTTCCTACCGGATGGCGGTGATCTCCATCCGCAAACAATATCCCGGCCATGCCAAGCGGGTGATGATGGGAGCCTGGTCTTTCCTGCGTCAGTTTATGTATACCAAGTTTATTGTCATAGTCGATGAAGACGTGAATTGCCGCGATTGGCAGGACGTTATCTGGGCCATAACCACTCGGATGGATCCCAGCCGCGACACAGTGATGATAGACAACACCCCCATTGACTATCTGGATTTCGCGTCCCCCGTGGCGGGACTGGGATCCAAGATGGGCCTGGATGCCACCAATAAGTGGGAAGGTGAGACCAACCGCGAATGGGGCACCCCAATAGTGATGGACCAAGAGGTTAAACAGCGGGTGGACGAGATTTGGGAACAGCTGGGCATAGAAGACCAAGCGACCCTATAATCCGCAATAACTGCATTAGCCATTATGAAAATAAGCCTTCAACAGAGAGGTAAAAAGGAAGTTCAATGAATAGCATCCGCTGTAAGATAGAGAAAGTTGCCCCATTTAATGACGCTGTGTACCAGGTATTGCTGCGCCCCGAAAAACCGCTGGAATTCAAGGCTGGTCAGTACCTGTGCGTGGTAATGGGTGAGAAAGACAAGCGTCCCTTCTCCATAGCTTCGGCCCCCGGCAGCGAACTCATAGAACTTCACATAGGCGCAGCCGTCAGCGAGAGCTATCCCATGCAGGTGGTCGAGCGGCTGAGAAACAACAGTCATATCGATATCGAAGCCCCGGGCGGTGAAGCTTTCCTCAGACACCAGAGTGTCAGACCCAGACTACTGGTTGCAGGTGGTACTGGCTTCTCCTATATCAAGAGCCTGGTAGAGCAGCAAATCGCCCTGGGGCAAAAAGTTGAAACCCTGCTCTATTGGGGCTGCCGCAACCCTGAAGCCATGTACTACGAAGCCATCGCCAGAGAGTGGCATCAAGCGCACCCCTGGCTGCATTTCGTGCCTGTAGTCGAACAGGCCGAGGCCGACTGGGCTGGGAAACAAGCGAATCTACTGTCGCAGATACGCTCGGACTTTGTCAGCCTGGTAGGCTATGACATCTATATCGCCGGTCGTTTCGACATGGTCGGCGCTGCGCGGGAACTGTTTCGCGAGATGGGACTGGATGAAGCCCACCTCTACGGCGATGCCTTCGCCTTTATCAAATAGGTTATTCCCCCATTATCAATCACGGCCGCTGCATGCGGCCGCTATTTTTGCCACCATTAATGTGTGTCAGCTCTCATCCACCGGGGTGCACAGTCCAAGCGCTCTGACATAGAATAAACAGATACACAGCAACCCCGGACACAATGGAGTTCCCATGAGTCATCCTCAAGTCACATCACTGAAACTGAAACGTAAATCCAAACTGCTCGAGATAGGCTTCGATGATGGCAGTCAGTATCAGCTGAGCTGCGAATTTCTGCGGGTTCACTCTCCGTCGGCCGAAGTACACGGCCATGGCAACCCCAAGCTGGTGACTCACAAGAAAGAGGTCAATATCAGCGCCATCGAGCCGGTTGGCAATTATGCAGTGAAGCTGATTTTTGACGACGGCCATGATACCGGCCTCTATTCCTGGCAGATGCTGCACCAGCTCTGCACCCAACAAACTGAACTCTGGGAACAGTATCTGGCTAGGCTGCGCGCCGAAAAGGGCAGCCGCGAAGCCCTGATCAGCATGAATATCAAATATAACTGAGGAAGGTACAAACAGGTTCCACGAGCGCCTATTCTAACCTTTGCTAGCGGATCAGCGAGCCCAAAGGCAGCCCGCTGAGTGCCCTGGCATCCTGCTTGGAAAACCAGGTATCGGGCAACGTCACCTGCTGCCACAACTCCCGGCACAGTGATTGGCTATCCTGCCAGTTGCCGGCCAACAGCCAAGGCACCAGCAGATCGCCCACATCCGGGTAGTTAATCGGCTCAGGGCTACCCCGTTTGAGCCAACGTTTCACCGTTTGCGGCTCCAGCGTCATCATACTGTCGGCCGCTGCCAGCAACTCGAGGGCGGCCACATTAGACAGCTGTTCAAACTGCCCAAGCAAGGGCTTAACCAGAAGTTTTTTGCCCAGAGTCAGGGCTTCACTGGCCAGTTCAAATCCGGCATTGGCTATCACCCCACCGCAGCTGGCGAGATCGGCCTTGAAGCCTTCACGATCAAAACCATGCCACAGAATATGCTCAGGTAAAGCAACTGGCGCAGCCTGGCTGTGATACACCATAAAACGGTAGTCATGGAAAGGGAGCAACAACTCGGTGATAGCTTGTGAGCTCTCAAACGGCAGATATACCAAAATATCGTGCGAATGTTCCACGGCGCCACGACTGACATCGACAAAGGGCGGCAATATCGGGTAACCAAAATGATGCCAGTGACACCCCAATGCCTGATCCACCGGGGCAAAGTTCTCCAGCAACCAGTTATTGAACCAGGAGTTCCCCACCTTGGGCACCGGATATCTGAGGGAAGCTTGATGGCTGATGCTTATACTGGGCACTCCCTGGCGCCTGGCAGCCCAGGCCGAAACCGGCTCGAAGTCATTGAGCAAGAGATCATAGCCACTGAGATCCAACTCACGAATGTCCCGCCAAAGCTCAATGGCAGAATTGTGCAGCACTGTCTTGGGGATGCTGACCTGCCCCTTTTGAGTAATAAAAGTCAACCCGGCACAAACCTGGTAATCGCCGAAGGCCTGCATATCAAAAAACTGCTGCGGCTGGCGACCGCTGAATAAATAGTCAACTTGAATATCGTGCTTTGCCAAGGCCTTGGCTACAACTCTAGCGCGACTCAAATGGCCATTCCCTGTGCCCTGAACACCGTAAAGTATTCGCATTGATTATCCTTATATCCAAACTGCAGCTATGAGAGTGGCACTGCTGCCCAAAAGAGCCCCCGCCAGGATGTCGAGAGGGTAGTGAACACCGAGAAACACTCTGGAAACTCCAACCAGGCCCGCCCAGATGAATACCGGCAGTGCCATTTGAGGATAAATTTGCCATACCGCACTGGCGAACACGAAAGCCCCCGCCGTATGGCCGGACGGCAGACTGAATTTATCAGAGGGCTCAAAGCTGGCCCTGAAGCCCACCAGAACCTGATGGCATGGACGTTTACGACGAATGGCATTTTTCAGCAGCAGATACAAAGGCAGTTCCACAGCGTACGCCAACAGCAACAAGGCGAAGAAACGTGACCCATCCTGCTCCAGCAACATGAGCAGCGCCAGACACAGGTAAAGCGGGCCATTACCTGATGCAGAAAACTTGAGAGCACAGGTTTCCAGATCATGTTTGCGGCCAAATTGTGTCAGCGCACGAAATGTTCGAAGATCGAGTTCAGCAAGGTAGGCAAACATGGCTGAGGCTCCTTCTGTGGACAGTACGGAGCCAGGTCAAGGACTCCAATCTGTGTAGCAGTAAAGAGCCTAGTCAAGGGGTGTGACGGGCAGGTGACACCTGCCCTAAGCTTTTATGACATCAGGCAGTGATTGCCGCCCGGCCACGATAAATTTTGATCAAATGATAGACGTTAATACAAGCCACAAAAGCGTTCATACCTGCTACCGGCCAGGCAGAAATCGCCGCACCGTAAATCACGAATAGGGTGCAACCGCTAAAGTTGATCCAACGCAGCCAGATAATGTCCTTCATCATCAGAGAAATGGCCACCATAATGGAGGCAAAATAGCCAATGATTTCAATTGTGTTAAGAGCTTCCATAAGGCACCTCGTTCAGGCTCTCTGCCGTCCATAAGCCTGACGGGGGATCCGTGCCCCTAAAGCAGGTTAAAGTTAAGTAAGTTTGGATGGTGCTTATATTAACAAAAGCCACAGCATAGTTGTAATAAAAATACGTTATTTAATGACTCACATCAAAAAATGGCGCAGATTTATACACTAGCTGCGAAATATTACCACACAAATGTTAATAAAAGGAAAATCCAGCAATACCGTGATTGATAACACTTTTCTTTTCAAGAATCCCTTATATACTGGCACTTAGTGCGTTATCCCGCGGTCTTGTCAGACCTTGCGGTTCAACAGGAGTGTAAATATGGAATACAACACCTCAGAACTTTGTGACATGTACCTGGATGTTGTCGATGTCGTCGAGCCTATGTTCAGCAACTACGGCGGTTGTAGTTCATTTGGCGGCTCCATTAGCACCATCAAGTGTTTCGAAGACAACGGCCTCATTCTCGATGTATTGCAGGACGATGGCGAAGGAAAGGTTCTGCTGGTAGACGGCGGGGGTTCTCTGCGCCGGGCTCTGATCGATGCCTCGATTGCCGAGGTTGCGGTCAATAACAACTGGGAAGGCATTATCGTTTACGGTAGCGTGCGCGATGTCGATGCCCTCGAAGAACTGGATATAGGTATCCAGGCTCTGGCCTCCATTCCTGTTGGTGCCGACGGCAACGCCATTGGTGAAGTAGACATTCCGGTGAACTTCGGTGGTGTTACCTTCCTGCCGGGCGATCATATCTATGCCGATAACACAGGGGTAATTCTGTCTCCTGAACCCTTGGATATCGACTGATATTCACTGTTGAACCAAAGCCGGCTTCTGCCGGCTTTTTTGTTGCCTTTTGCTCAACGTAGGCCAAAATAGAGGCTGTTATTGCCCCGTCAGAGAAAGGGAAACTCTATGGAACTGCCGCTCTCCCCCATCACGCAAACCAAGTTAGCTCAATCTTTCAGCCCCAGAGAAGGTGAAACCCGTCTGGGTCAGAAAGTGCGCCTGCTGCCAAGCGCGGCGAGCTATATGGATGCGCTGACTCAGGCCAAAGCCGCAGGCGCCCGTTTTGCCATCATAGGTATCAAGGAAGATCTTGGGCCCAGAGCTAATCTGGGACAAGGCGGCGCTAACCAGGCCTTTGACGCCATGTTGCCGGCGCTGCTTAACCTGCAGTCCAACCGCTTTTTAAGTGGTGAAGAATGCCTGCTGCTGGGGGAGATCATCCCAGTTGCCAATGCTGCCCATGATTGTCAGCAACTCAGACAAGAGGTGGAGTCGCTGGATCAGCAGGTTATAGAGGCCCTAACCCCGGTTTTTGCCGCCGGACTTGAGCCTATCGTCATCGGCGGTGGCCACAACAACGCTTTTGGCTTACTCAGCGCCGCCCGGGCGGCATTATCCAAGCCGCTGGCAGCGGTCAACCTGGATCCTCATTCAGACTTCAGGTTGCGGGAAGGCCGCCACAGTGGCAATGGTTTCAGTTATGCGGCGGCCAACGGCGCCCTGGGGCATTATCATGTGCTCGGGCTGCATGAACTGAAAAACAGTGAAGCCAATCTGGAACAACTTACGGCATTTGGTGGCAGCTGGCACAGCCTGCAGCAGATTTGGGTACGTCGCGAGCTGAGCTTGGAGAAGGCTCTGAGCGATATTGCCCGCCAGCTGCGTCATACGGGGCTGCCGGTAGCCATAGAGCTGGATCTGGATGCCATAACCCAGATGCCCTCCAGTGCCTCAACCGTTGCCGGTATTCCTTTGTTGGATGCGGCGCATTATGTCAGCCATATGGCGCGCCACACCCAAAGTGTTTATCTGCATCTGGCAGAAGGTGCCCCGGCATGCCACGATGCAGGCCTGGCCGCAGGCTATAAGGCCGTGGGTCAGTGCCTTGCCGAACTAATTTACGCCTACCTACAGGCCAAACAGGTCTGAATGCAACTCCACTCTTTTTGCTTTAGCGACGCCAAGCTTGCCTATGCCCGAATGGGCAGGAAGACACAGCGAAGTTCAGCCGCCATCGGCAATGCTATGGCGGCTGGGGCTATTCACCCCCGGCAGATATTGTGGTCTAATGCGCAGTCTGGCCACGGGGCCAACAGCGTTTTTTACTGCGGCGATCACAGCTTGGCCGCGCAAAGATTCAGCAAGCCGCACCAATAGCTTACACTCGCTGCAATACAAGTTAGTCATAGGAATACACTGATGTCTGAAGGCTCACCAAAGAGTACACATTTCGGGTATAAAACTGTCGAAGCTGAAAAGAAGGCCGACCTGGTAGCCGGAGTCTTCCATTCCGTTGCCGCTAAATACGACATCATGAACGATGTCGCTTCCTTTGGTATCCATAGATTCTGGAAACGCTTCACCATAGAGTGCGCCGGTGCCCGTCCGGGAATGAAGGTATTGGATCTGGCCGGTGGCACAGGTGATTTGACCGCCAAATTCTCGCACCTGGTGGGTGACAAGGGCCAGGTTATTCTGGCGGATATCAATGATTCCATGCTCAAAGTTGGCCGCAGCAAACTACGCGACAAGGGCATTGTGGGCAACGTCAATTACGTACAGGCCAACGCCGAAGCGCTGCCATTTCCGGACAATCACTTCGATATCATCACCATCGCCTTTGGCCTGCGTAATGTGACCGACAAAGACGCGGCGCTGCGCTCAATGCAACGAGTGCTCAAGCCGGGTGGTAAATTGTTGGTATTGGAGTTCTCCAAGCCACAGCATGAGATCATGCGCAAGGCCTATGATCTGTATTCATTCAAGATCCTGCCCAAGATGGGTCAGTTGGTTGCCAAAGATGCCGACAGCTACGAATATCTGGCCGAGTCCATCCGTATGCACCCGGATCAGGAAACTCTGAAGCAGATGATGCTGGACGCCGGCCTGGAGCAGGTGGATTACATCAATATGACCGACGGCGTAGTGGCTCTGCATCGAGGCTATAAGTTCTGAGATGAATGAGCTGAACCTGACATCCCAGTGGCGGCTGTTGTGCTGCGCCGCCCTGGAGATGGCACTAGAGAAAGTCACCGACCAAGCCGAAGACGAATATGCTCGGCTGAAATCGCTGCACGGTAAAGTCCTGTGTCTGCAGCTCAGTCAACTAAATTGGCCGCTTTATCTGGTGTTTGCCAAGAAAATTCAGGTGCTTTCCAGCTATGAGGGCGAGGTGGCGGTAACCGTCAAGGCCGATGCCACCACTCTCTATCGCCTGGGCGAAGGCGAGAGTCTCACCGAGCTTATCAAGCAAGATAAGCTGGTCATCGAAGGGGAACTCGCTCTGCTGCAAACATTCAGCCATTTTCTGCAACAGGTCAGATTCGACTTTGCCGAGCCTTTGTCCCGTTATCTGGGCGATGCCCCGACGCATATATTATTGAGCGGTCTGGAGCGCGCCAGGGCAGATTTAAGCCGGGTGTTTAACAAGACCCAGTCCCATCTGGCGCAATTAACCACCGAAGAGTACAAATTAGCCCCTCATCGGCTTGAATTTATTCACCATTGCGACAAAATTGACGAGCTTGCGGCCGCCACGGACGCCTTAGAACAACGACTCGCCAATTTGAAGGACAAGAAAAGCCCATGAGTTTCGCCAGTATCAAGAGAGGATATCAGGTTATCAGCATTGCCCTGCATTATGGTTTGGACGAGCTGTTGCCGAAAAAGTTGACCCCTTGGTACTTTAAACTCTGGCGTCGCAGTCTGTTTTGGCTGCGCAACAAACATAAATCCAAGGCCGGTGGTGAACGTCTGAAACTGGCGATGCAAGAATTGGGGCCAGTTTATATCAAGTTCGGCCAGATGCTCTCCACCCGTCGCGATCTGCTCAGTGATGAATGGGCCCATGAATTGGCCATGTTGCAGGACAGAGTCCCGCCATTTGACTCCAAGCTGGCACGAGAAGCTATTGAGGCCGAGCTCAAAGCCCCCATAGAAACCCTGTTTGACGACTTTGACGATACCCCGCTGGCCTCGGCATCTATTTCCCAAGTGCACACGGCAACGCTCAAGTCCAACGGCAAGCCTGTGGTTCTCAAGGTATTACGCCCCAATGTAGAGCAAAACATTCTCGCCGACCTACAGCTGATGAGCCAGAGTGCCAAGCTGCTGGAAACCATTCTCGGCCCGGATAACCGCCTGCGCCCGGCCGAAGTGGTGGAAGACTACCGCACTACCATTTTGGGGGAGCTCAACCTTAAACTGGAAGCGCTCAATACAGTCAAGCTGCGCAACAATTTTATCGACTCCAACGCCCTCTATATTCCCTATGTTTATGAAGAACTGAGCTATCAGCGCTTGATGGTGATGGAACGTATCGAGGGGATCCCGGTGTCGGACATCGCCGCGCTCAAGGCCCAGGGCACCAACCTCAAGCTGTTGGCCGAGCGTGGGGTGGAACTCTTCTTTACCCAGGTATTTCGCGATAACTTTTTCCACGCCGACATGCACCCGGGCAACATCTTTATTTCCCGTGAGCACCCGGAAGATCCTTTCTATATAGGTCTGGACTGCGGCATTATGGGAACACTTAACGACACGGATAAACGCTATCTGGCAGAAAACTTTCTCGCCTTTTTCAACCGTGATTACCGCCGTATCGCCCAACTATATGTGGAATCCGGTTGGGTTTCAGCCGATACCGACATTCAGGCCTTCGAGCAAGCGGTTAAAGTGGTGTGTGAACCCATGTTCAACAAGCCGCTGGATGAGATCTCCTTCGGCCATGTGCTGCTGGAACTGTTTCGCACCGCCCGCCGCTTCCATATAGTGGTACAGCCGCAGTTGGTCTTGCTGGAAAAGACCTTGCTCTATATCGAAGGCTTGGGACGTCAGCTTTATCCTCAACTGGATCTGTGGCAAACGGCCAAGCCTTTCCTTGAGCAGTGGATGGCAGAACAGGTCGGCCCCAAGGCAATGTTCAAAAAAGTGCAAACACAATTGCCCTTCTGGTCTGATAAACTTCCAGAGTTTCCGGAACTGATATATGACAATCTGAAGCTGGGGCGTAATCTCCTTGGAGCTCAGCAGCAGATGTTGGATAAGTATCTTAAACACCAGCAAAAAGCACACAAGAGTAATTATTTGTTAATCACATCCGCAATTTTGTTGATCTGTGGCACGATTTCACTCAGTCAGGACGCTACACTGTGGCCGTCCTATGTCAGTATTGGGGTCGGAGCAATCCTATGGTTTGCTGGATGGCGATCCAGGCCTAAAATTAAGAAATTTTAATTAGTACATTTTAATTAAAGGTTCATAATTGAACCAAGATTATCTATAGAGGAAACCTTCATGGGTGGTATCAGTATTTGGCAACTTCTCATCATCGCGTTAATTGTAGTGCTGCTGTTCGGCACCAAGAAGCTGCGTTCACTGGGCGGCGACCTCGGCGGAGCAGTTAAAGGATTTAAAAATGCTATGTCCAGTGACGAGGACAAGAAAGCCATCGAGGACACTTCTGCACAGAACACTCAGGCAGACCCCAAAGCACAGGCGACTGATAAGAAGCCTGAGTCCAAGGACAAAGAACAGGCGTAATTCCCTATGTTCGATGGTATCGGCTTTATGGAGCTGCTGCTCATCGGGGTATTGGGGCTGGTCGTTCTCGGCCCCGAACGTCTCCCGGTAGCGGTACGTTCAATTACCGGCTGGATCCGTGCCATGAAACGCATGGCTAATTCGGTCAAAGATGAACTTGAGCAGGAGCTCAAGATCGAGCAGTTACATGCAGACCTGAAGAAGGCCGAGAACAAGGGCCTCAGCAATCTGTCTCCGGAACTGCAGGAATCTATCGATCAACTGAGAGAGGCGGCCCAATCGGTTAACCGTCCCTATCAGGTTGAAGACAGCAAATCTCCAGCCCAGGAATCCCCCAAGGCAGAAGCCGCTGTCGAGGAGAAAACACCTGCCACCGAGACGGCTCCCAAGCCGACAGGTACTGACACTAAATAATGGGTAACGCATGTCGCAACAGCAGCCATTAATCAGCCACTTGCTTGAACTGCGCACTAAACTGCTCAAAGCCATTGCAAGTGTGCTTATCGTGTTTATTGCCCTGGTTTACTGGGCCAATGATATCTATCACTATATGGCGATCCCATTGATGCAGTCTTTGCCGGATACCGGCAGTATGATTGCAACGGATGTGGCCGCGCCGTTTTTTGCTCCCTTTAAACTAACACTGGTACTGTCTTTTTTTATTGCGGTGCCCTATGTGCTATTTCAGATCTGGTCCTTTGTCGCGCCCGGACTGTATAAACATGAAAAACGTCTGGTAGTTCCGCTCTTATTCAGTAGTACTCTGCTGTTTTATTTGGGGATCGCCTTTGCCTACTATGTAGTATTCCCGGTCGTATTCGGCTTCTTTACCAGTGTGGCTCCGGAAGGGGTTCAGGTAGCAACCGATATCAGCAGTTATCTGAGCTTTATTCTGAAGCTGTTCTTTGCCTTTGGTTTGGCATTCGAGATCCCGGTCGCCGTGATTTTGTTGTGCTGGGCCGGTGTCACGACTCCGGAAGACCTAAGAGCTAAACGCCCCTATATCGTTGTCGGTGCCTTTGTGGTGGGCATGATGCTAACACCGCCTGATGTCATCTCTCAGACTATGCTGGCCGTGCCAATGCTGTTATTGTTTGAAGGTGGACTCTTGGCTGCCCGTTTTTACAGCAAGGCTTCGGATGAATCAGACGAGGATGAAACCGAAGAAAAACAGGCATAATCAGCAGGCAGCAAGGGCAATAACAAGAATAAAAGAAGGATGATATTCATGCGTTTAACCTGGATTGCTGCCTCTACGGCTGCACTGCTTTGTTTTCAGGCTCAGGCCGGTATCGAGCAGGAATTGGCTCAATGTGCCTCCCTAACTGATAAACTCGACCGGCTCATCTGCTACGATGAGCTGGCTGCCAAAGTCTCTCATGTAAAAGCCAGCCAAGTTAGTGCTGCCGAAGCAACCACTGTAGTTGCCGCTGCGCCTGTGGCCAAGAGTGTTCAGGCCGATCCTGCGGCCGACTTCGGTGCCGATAACCTGGAATCCACTATCCAGACCAGCAAGAAAAATGAAGTTGCGAAGATTTTCCTGACCATCAGCGAGGTCGATAAAGACCCCTATGGTGCCCTCAAAATCAGCTTCAGTAACGGTCAGGTTTGGAAACAAACCGACAGCCGCAATTTCCGCCTGAAATCCGGGCAGAAGGTTTATATCGAAAAAGCCGCCTTAGGCTCATTCCTGTTGGGAACTGAAGGGCGCAACAGCACTATCAGGGTCAAGCGTCTGCAGTGAATCAATACCTGGATATCGCTGTCAATCTAATTGGCAGCCACCTGGAACAAGATCTCAATCGAGTTATCAATGAAGCGGCAGGCGAAGGCGTCTCGCCGCTTATCATTATTGGCAGCCATCTGGATGAAAGCCGAAGCTGCATCCAGGTTTGCCGGCAATATCCCCAAAAAGTCTACACCACAGTAGGTGTCCACCCTCATCATGCCAGCGAGTGGCAGACGAAGAGCGCCGCCGAACTGAAACAACTGGCCAGGCAACCGGGCGTGGTTGCCATAGGGGAATGCGGCCTGGACTACAACAGAGACTTTTCGCCGCGCCAGCAGCAACGCCAAGCCTTTGAGTCCCAGTTGGCTCTGGCGGTAGAACTGCAATACCCGGTACTGATGCATCAACGCGACGCCCATGATGATTTTCTGGCTATTCTGGATGACTATCTGGAAGCCCTTCCGGCAGCGCTACTGCACTGCTTTACCGACGGCCCCAAACAGGCCGAAGACTATATTGCCAGGGATCTGTACCTGGGCGTAACAGGTTGGGTTTGTGACGAACGCCGTGGACAAGATCTGGTCAGCGCTCTGCCATTAATCCCGGACAACAGATTATTACTGGAAACCGACAGTCCCTATCTACTGCCACGCAGCATGCGACCCAAGCCGAAATCGGGCCGCAATGAGCCCAAGTATCTGCCTTACATAGCCCAAGCTGTCGCCGACATCCGAGGTCAGTCGCTGGAGAGTCTTGCGCGCCAGTGCTTTAGCAACAGCTTGCGTTTCTTTAAGCTGGAGAGCATTCATGGCTAATGCCTACTCCATTCTATTGCTCTTCTTGAGTTTACTGTCTCTCACTCTTGCTGCCGAACCCAGAGTCGCGGTTTCCGCAACCGAAGGGCTGGATTTGGATCTGCGCCCCAGCACCCGAGTCACAGAGCAAGGCGCTGATAGTCGCCTCAACCAGGTACAGAATTTACCGGATACCGCCTGGCATCCAGCCAATGACTACAACTTTATCGAGATGGGCGCTGATGGCCTCTGGTTCAACTTCAGCCTTTATGCCAAAGAGCCGGGCCATTTCAACAGAATACTGGCCTTTAATAACCCCAGTACGGACAAGCTGGAGATCTACCACTACGTCGATGGTCGTCTCCAGCGTCAGCTAACATTGGGAGATACCCAGGCCTTTGGCCACAGAAGCATATTGAGTACCAGCTTCCTCTATGCCTTTAACATCAAGCAGCAGGAACAGCACCAATTCTGGCTCAAATTGACCACCGCCGGCAGCAGCTATCTGCCTATTCACCTTTGGGAGCCATACGCGCTGCTACAAAGCCAGGAAACCCGCAATATGCTCAATGGCATACAGTTAGGCGCCCTGGCCGCTATAGGCTTGTTTGCATTGTTTATCGCCCTAACAACCCGCTCCTTCAGTTACAGCTATTATGCCGGTTATGTATTGACCATGACGCTATTGGTTGCCTGCATCAATGGTACGGCCTTTCGCTATCTTTGGCCCAATGTGCCGCAGCTGCAACAATATGTTATCCCTTCGTTGGTCCCTCTGGTGATTGCCTTTGGGATACTCTTTACCGAGAAGGTATTACAGCTCAAATACCACAGTATCCGTATGTTGAGGGCCTGTCGCTATACGGCGGCCAGCGCCATACTGCTGATTTTCGCCACTATACTGCTTGATTACGCACTCGCCATCTATATTGAGATAGTCTCAGTCATGTCTGTGAGCCTGATGCTACTGTTTTTCAGCATGTTGCAGGCGATACGCGGCAATAAACTCGCCAAACTCTACACAGTATCCTGGAGCGGGATGACGCTGGGGATCTTCGTCTCCTGTTTCATGTATCTGGGTATTTTAAAGCTACCCCTGATGCCACAAACGCCGGTGCTATTGGGGCTCACCTTCGAAGTCGTATTTATGGCGGCAGTGTTGGCGATACGCTACAACGATGAACGCAAAGCCAAGCAAAGAATTCAACAGGAAGCTCTGAGACAGGCGGAACGGATCCGCGAAGCCAGAGAAGAAACCCTTAGAATGGAAGCCGAAAGTAACGAGAAACTGGAACGTATGGTGCAAGAACGCACTCTGGAGCTGGAAATAGCGCTCAGAGAGCTGAATGAGGCCAACCAGAAGCTCACCGAAAAGGCCACTATAGATAGCCTTACCGGGGTCAAAAACCGCTCCACCTTCGACAAGCGTCTGCAGGCCGAAGGGCGCATCAGCCGCCGACAACAGACGCCGCTGGCACTGCTGATGCTGGACATAGACAGATTCAAGACCATTAACGACACCCATGGCCATTTGGCCGGCGATCAAACCCTTAAAAGTATTGCCAATACCCTCAAGAATATCCTCAGGCGCCCAAGTGATCTGGTATCACGTTTTGGTGGTGAGGAGTTTGCTATTATATTGCCTAATACTGATACTATCGGGGCCCTGAGTGTGGCAGAACAGATACGTCACGCCATCTCGGCCTTGGATGTCAGCTGGGATAAACAGACAATCCCTCTGACCGCCAGTATCGGCGTCAGTGTCGCCATTATAGAGTCGGATATGCACATCACCCAGTTGCTGGAGCAAGCCGACAAGGCACTGTATTGCGCCAAGAATTCAGGCAGGGATCAGGTCTACGCCTTTGATCCCGAGCAAGATACCCTTTCAGATCCAGCCAGGAGCCCAAAGTGAACATAATTACCAGTGCCTACCCACAGCGTCGTATGCGCCGTATGCGCAAGCATGAGTTCAGCCGCCGCCTGATGGCTGAGAACCTGTTGACAGTCAATGATCTCATCTACCCCATGTTTGTGCTCGAAGGTAACAAGCGTACCGAATCTGTAGCCTCCATGCCGGGCGTTGAGCGTTACAGCATAGATCTGCTGCTCAAAGAAGCCGAAGAGCTGGTAGAGCTGGGTATCCCTTTGATTGCCCTCTTCCCGGTAACACCGGCGGAGAAAAAGTCTCTGATGGCCGAAGAAGCCTACAATCCTGACGGTTTGGTGCAACGAGCCGTTCGAGAGCTCAAGGCCGAGTTCCCTCAATTGGGCGTGATGACAGATGTCGCACTGGATCCCTACACCACTCATGGACAAGACGGCATCATAGATGAGACCGGTTACATCATTAATGACATCACCACAGAAATTCTGGTGAAACAGGCACTGTCCCACGCCGCAGCCGGTGCAGATATGGTAGCCCCTTCAGATATGATGGATGGCCGCATAGGTGCCATACGTCAGGCACTCGAAGCCGCAGGCCACGTCAACACTCAGATTATGGCTTATAGCGCCAAGTATTCCTCCAACTACTATGGCCCCTTCCGCGATGCGGTCGGCTCTGCCGGCAACCTCAAAGGCGGTAACAAGCACAGCTATCAAATGGATCCGGCCAACTCGGACGAAGCATTGCATGAAGTCGCCCTGGATATTCAGGAAGGCGCCGATATGGTGATGGTGAAGCCAGGCATGCCTTATTTGGATATAGTGCGCAGAGTCAAAACCGAACTGGGTGTACCGACTTTTGCCTATCAGGTCAGCGGTGAATACGCCATGCATATGGCAGCAATTCAAAACGGCTGGCTGGCAGAAAAAGCCATAGTGATGGAATCTTTGCTGTGCTTCAAACGTGCCGGCGCCGATGGCATTCTCACTTACTTTGCCAAGCAGGCCGCCCAATGGCTGAAAGACGCCAAGTAAATTGAACTCCAAAGCCGCCTTCAAGGCGGCTTTTTGTATTTGTCTCATTCCCGGCAAGAATCCACTCCCTCGTTGAAAAACCTCTTTGTTCAGATCAAAATTATTTAGTGATCTTGCTAACATACATAGTGTTTGTCTCTTTGCGATATCCCTCACCAATGGTTGAATCAAGGTATGGAGTCACCCCACCCGAGGTAGTATGATGTACCAGAATGTAAAAGCGTTACTCGCCACCACCGCGTTATTCTTCAGTTGCCAGGTTATGGCCAATGGCGGTTGTGGTTTCGAAGACAAACAGGAAGGCTTTATCGCCACCTGCAGCGAGGAGAAACAGGAAGTGATCTTAACGGGCGCAGTCGAAGCACAGAAACTGGTGACAGAATTACCCGAATTCAGCAGTGGCTATCAAAGTTATCAGGTAGAAGCAGAGGTATTGGCTCCAGTAAAAGCGGTCAAGAAAGCCACAGAAATTGTCGTCATCATAGGTACATGGTGCCCGGACTGCCACAGAGAAACACCGCGCTTTATCCGCATCATGGAGCAAGTAGCCAACCCTAATATCCAAGTGCGTTATATCGGGGTAGATCGCCAGAAACAGGATCCGGAAGGCTTGGCCGCTCAATATGACTTCCAGCGGATCCCAACCTTTATTGTACTTCAGGATGGCAAAGAGATTGGCCGTATCGTTGAACGCCCGGAAGTCTCTCTGGAGCAGGATCTGGCCAAGATCCTCGAGTAATCTTTCAAGCCACTATGCCGCGTAACCTAAGGTGCACTCGGACTGTAGCAACAAAAAAATGAGATAGTAAAAAGGACCTGGTTAAGGTCCTTTTTTAATTGTGCTTATTCTGCAAACTGCCGTTTGGCCAACATCTGCAGCACCCCTTCACGCAAAGCGCCGCCGGATAAATGCAGGCGTTCAATACCCAAAAGTTCAAACAGCGCCAGCAAGATGGCAACTCCGGATGCAAAGGTCGGCGCCCGCTCGGGACAAAGGCCACTTATGCTATCCAAAGTTAGGCTCTCCTGCGCAAGCAACTCCTGTTTCAACGACTCCAGTACCGTCAGGGTCAGGGTTTCCGACTCCTGCCTGTGCTGCAACACTTCAACCACTGACTGCACTGCTCCGGAAGCACCGACCACCGAATGCCAGCCCAGCGCTTTCAAAGTCGATTTGTGTTCAGCCAAGGCCTGCTCCACCTTGGCTCGCACATCGTCAAAGTCCAGCGGTTGCAGGGGGGCAGAGGTGAAAAAGCATTGATTATAGGTGACACAGCCTATGGGCAGACTGGTTTTAAACAGCACCTTTTCACCGTCACCCACAATAAACTCGGTACTGGCGCCACCTATATCTATCACTAGGCGTCGCCCTTCACCATGAGTGGTCGCCACCATGCCTTGATAGATAAGTTCGGCTTCGCGCATACCGCAGATGATCTCTATCGGGTGCCCCAATATTTGCAGGGCACGACGATTGAATTCATCTGAATTACTGATACATCGAAGAGTTGCGGTAGCAATAACAGCCACATTGGCATCACCAACTTGATGCTCGACAAGCATATTGGCGAACATCGCCAGGCAATCGAGGCCTCGTTCGAATGCCGCCTGATTAAGACTGCCATCGGCCTCAATTCCCTCGGCCAACCTCACCTTACGTTTGTATTTGGCAAGAACCTTGGGCTGGCCGCCGACGGTACGGGCAACCAGCATATTGAAGCTATTGGAGCCAAGGGTTATGGCGGCGTAGGCGGGTTTCGGCATTCAGGAATGTCTGCGGGTCCTGTCGTGACGAGGTGGACGACCACCGCTACGATGAGCTCCCTGAGGACGTCCCTGACCGCGATCGCGGGTATTACGCGGTCCGGCATGCTTACGATGGATACGAACCGGTGCAGGAATATCATCGAGCAAGGCTTCGGCATCGTAAGAGGTTACCGGAATCGAGTGCTTGATATAGTCTTCGATAGCCGGCAGGTTGAGGGCGTATTCTTCACAGGCAAAGCTGACTGAAACCCCTTTGGCACCGGCGCGGCCGGTACGACCGATACGGTGAACATAGTCTTCACAGTCATCAGGCAGGTCGAAGTTATAGACATGGGACACATCAGAAATATGCAGGCCACGGGCTGCGACGTCTGTGGCCACCAAAATATCCAGATCACCCTTGGTGAACTGCTCCAGGATCTTAAGACGTTTCTTCTGTGGCACGTCACCGGTCAGCAGACCGACTCTGTGACCATCTCCTTCGAGCCAGCCCCAGAGGTTCTCACACTGATGCTTGGTGTTGGCAAAGACTATCGCCTTATCCGGCCAATCTTCCTCTATCAGGGTAAGCAGCAGTGGGATCTTGTCCTTCATCGAAGGATAGAACAGCTCTTCCTTGATGTTTTTTGAGGTCTTCTCTTCCGGTGCAATTTCGACTTTGACCGGATCATTCATATGGTCATAAGCCAGCTCCTGCACCTTCATCGACAAGGTAGCCGAGAACAGCATGTTGAGCCTGTCTTTGGCATCCGGCATACGGCGGAACAGGAAGCGAATGTCTTTGATAAAGCCCAGATCAAACATGCGATCCGCTTCATCCAACACTACCGCCTGAATGGAACTGAGGTTGATAACCCCTTGACGCACATAATCTATAATGCGTCCTGTAGTACCAATCAGGATATCCACGCCCTTGTCCAGCACCTTGCGCTGGGCATCATAGCCTTCGCCGCCATAGACAATCCCCACCTTGAGTTTGGTGTGTTTGGACAGCAAGGTGGCATCTTTGGCTATCTGAATCGCCAGTTCCCGGGTTGGTGCCATAATGATGGCTCTGGGCTGATTAAGTTGGCGTTCGGCGGGAATATCGGTTGAAAGTAAATGGTTAAAAGTTGCTACCAGAAAGGCCAGGGTCTTGCCCGTACCTGTCTGCGCCTGACCGGCGATATCCTTGCCCTGCAAAAGTACCGGCAGGGAAAGTGCCTGAATAGGCGTACAATATTCGAAACCGTTTTCTGCAAGCGCCTGAATTACTTCAGGATGTAGTGGCAGTTCGGCAAATTTTTGTTGAGATAAATGTGTTTCGCTCATAGCGCAAGCATACCAGTTAGGGTTGCAATAAGATACTCGATCGTTTGAAATAGCGACAAGAAAAAAACGGTGACTTGAATTGCCGTTAATCCAACCCAATATACAGGTTAAGCCATTAACAGACCAGTAATGGCAACCCAACTGGAGAACATCATGAGCGATAAAATTGTGTACCTGAGCGACGACAGCTTTGAAAATGACGTCCTGAAATCAGAACTGCCTGTATTGGTAGACTTCTGGGCCGAGTGGTGTGGCCCATGTAAAATGATCGCTCCCATCCTGGACGATGTTGCCGAAGAATACGCTGGCAAACTGACCATCGCCAAATTAAACATAGATCAGAACAACGCTTCACCTGTTAAATACGGTGTTCGCAGTATTCCTACCCTGTTGCTGTTCAAAAACGGTGAACTGGTTGCCAATCAAGTTGGCGCCCTGTCCAAGACTCAGTTGAAAGAGTTCATCGACGCCCAGATTTGATCACTCAAATCAAATAAGTGACACCCGGCACGCCCTAGAAATAAAAATGTGCCGGGTTCAGTTAAACTTCTGGACGCCCTGTCCTGATAGTGCTACTTTAATAACCAGATTCTTTCTACTAACCCACTTCTCGCTGTTCAATCAACATCCATCAAGTCCAATTTGAGAGATTGAGCGCGTAAGCTTTGTCGCGTGAAACAAGACCCACCAAAAATGAATTTAACTGAATTAAAAAACAAGTCTATTGCAGACTTAGTCGCACTGGCCGAAGAAATGAAGCTGGAGAATATGGCTCGTGCCCGCAAGCAGGATATCATCTTCTCTATATTGAAAGCCCATGCCAAGAGTGGTGAAGACATCTTCGGCGGCGGCGTTCTGGAAATACTTCAGGATGGATTTGGTTTCCTGCGCAGTTCCGATGGTTCGTATCTGGCCGGTCCCGATGATATTTATGTTTCGCCAAGCCAGATCCGTCGTTTCAACATGCGAACGGGTGACACCATTTTCGGCAAAATACGTCCCCCAAAAGAAGGCGAACGCTATTTTGCTCTGTTGAAAGTCAACGAAGTTAACTTCGACAAGCCTGAAAACTCCCGCAACAAGATCCTGTTTGAAAACCTTACCCCACTGCATGCAGAAGAACGTCTGCGTATGGAACGTGGTAACGGTTCCACCGAAGATATCACCGCCCGAATTCTGGACCTCTGCTCACCCGTGGGTAAAGGCCAGCGTGGTCTGATTGTTGCGCCACCCAAAGCCGGTAAGACTCTGCTGCTGCAGAACATTGCCCAGTCCATCACCTATAACAACCCTGAAGTGGTGTTGATGGTACTGCTGATCGACGAACGTCCTGAAGAAGTGACCGAAATGCAGCGTCTGGTTCAAGGTGAAGTGATCGCTTCCACCTTCGATGAGCCTGCAAGCCGTCACGTACAAGTTGCAGAGATGGTTATCGAAAAGGCCAAGCGCCTGGTTGAACACAAGAAAGACGTAGTGATCCTGCTGGACTCTATCACCCGTCTGGCTCGTGCTTACAACACGGTTGTACCTTCATCCGGTAAGGTACTGACAGGTGGTGTAGATGCCAACGCACTGCACAGACCCAAGCGTTTCTTCGGTGCTGCCCGTAATATCGAAAACGGTGGCAGCCTGACTATTATCGCCACTGCGCTTATCGATACCGGCTCCAAGATGGACGAAGTAATTTACGAAGAGTTCAAGGGTACAGGTAACCAGGAACTGCATCTGTCACGCAAGGCCGCTGAGAAGCGAGTATTCCCTGCCATTGATTTCAACCGCAGTGGTACCCGCCGTGAAGAGAAACTGACCACGCCGGATGAGCTGCAGAAAATGTGGATCCTGCGTAAGATCCTCAATCCTATGGATGAAGTCAGCGCGATGGAATTCTTGATCGACAAACTGGCAATGACCAAGACCAATGAAGAGTTCTTCACTGCGATGAAGCGCACCAAGTCTTGATGCAAAAGGCAACGGTCCTCATAGGACCGTTCCTACTCAGAAATCCATTAACACCATTCAGTCAAAGTTTGCTTAACTGAATGGTGTTATGTCAAACAGGTTGAATCTTACAGGTCGAGTGCCAAGATTTTCGAGCGGCGCTGGTAGTTGTAAAGCTGCTTCTTCTTGTTAGGCAAAGCATCCACCTCCACCAATTCAAAACCATGCTCCAGGAACCAGTGAATACTACGGGTCGTCAACGCGAATAACCTGGAGTAACCACGTACCTTGGCCTGGCCTATTATGTTTTGCAGCAGCAAGCTACCGCGATCGGCATCGCGATAGTCAGGGTGTACCACCAAACAGGCAAATTCGCCGGCATTGTCCTCTTCAAAGGGATAAAGCGCCGCGCAGCCTATCACCAAGCCATCACGCTCAATAAGCATAAACTGCTCTACCTCTATCTCCAGTTGTTCGCGGGAGCGACGCACCAGGATACCCTGCTCTTCCAACGGGCGGATCAGGTTGAGTATGCCGCCAATGTCGGCAATGGATGCACGCCGTAAGCGCTCGGCACTCTCAGTGACTATCTGGGTACCTATACCTTCACGAGAAAACAATTCCTGCAACAGGGCGCCATCTTCCAGATAGCTGACCAAATGGCAACGGGGTACGCCACTGCGACAGGCATCAATACTGGCCTTGAGAAACGCCATGGTGCCGACGCAACCTTCACCTTGACCAGCCAGTTTATCGAGAATTTTCTGGGCATCGTTGGGCATCAGCTCGGCAATCACATCACCATTACGGTCCAAAATACCGTTCTGGGAGCTGAAACCTATCATCTTGTCGGCTTTGAGCTTGATTGCTACTTGAGTCGCTACCTCTTCAGCGGTGAGGTTAAAGCTCTCGCCGGTGACCGAAGCAGCTATCGGCCCCATCAGGATGATGCAGTTATTTTCCAATTGCCGCTTAAGCCCTTGAACATCAATACGGCGCACCTTGCCGGAGAGGCAATAGTCAATGCCATTGTCGACCCCCAAAGGCTGGGCGATGACAAAATTACCGCTAACCACATTGATCTGAGCTCCCTGCATAGGTGTGTTCGACAAGCTCATGGACAACCTGGCTGTAATATCAAACTGCAAAGAACCAGCCACCTGCTTAATCAGCTTGAGAGTGGCTTCGTCGGTGATCCGTACACCTTGATGATAGGCGGGCTCAATCTGATGATGAGCCAAGGATTCATCTATCTGCGGCCGGGCGCCATAAACCAATACCACCTTGATCCCCAGGCTATGCAGCAAAGCAACATCATTGATGATGGAACGAAACTTAGGCTGAGCCAGCGCCTCCCCTCCTAACATCACAACAAATGTCTTACCCCTGTGAGCATTGACATAGGGAGCAGAATGACGAAAACCATCAACCAATTCTGTGGTACGCACCTTGGGATTTACCTCACACTCGTTAAAACCGGCAGAAATGAATGCCACACCTGTGGCACGAACAATATGTTAATGCATTTAAATTCACTTAAAAAGCATTTATTTGCACATATAGCCATTTTAAGCCCTAACCATTCACAAGCAGGATAAGCAATCTCCAAATGCTTTTCCCAAAGACCACTATCGAGTCAATATTCGCAGCCAGGGTTCCAGTTACTGCAAAGAAAGGTATAGCAGGGATCTGTTGAGAATGTATGAACCTGTAGCGACCCGGAACCTGCGCCATAAGGTTTGTTATTATCGATGGGCAGATAGACAGGACCTGCAACTCAACCTGCCCCAAACAAGAAGAATTACAGGTAAGAGATATGGATACGGCGAATATAAAGTACAAAGTCAAACCTCGAGTACCGACGTCCTGCCGGCGGGCTCGTTGCTGGGAAGGAGGGTTTCTGCAAATATCGATGCAACTGCCGCCCCATTCTCAATTTTGAATTCAAACGCGGATCAAAAATCAGCCTGATTGCTGTACCATATAGCCACAGTTGCAGAAGCGATATCGAATAGGGCATCACAGCATCGGCCCGGTCTGATTGACATCGGCGACTGACATCTTTAAAACGTCACCCAACTTGGCGATAGCGCTACGAGACACAGCAAGGACATGGACTGATGGGACAGCTTATAGGAAATTTCTTCTCGGTAGTTTGGCGAGTTCTCGCTGCCGTTTTTGGTCACTGGCAAGCTCCGCCCTGGATGCATTGGTGCATAAAGCATCCCTTTAAAGCCTTGGCAAGCTTACTGCTGCTATCTGTGCTGACTGTGCTTTGCTGGGGCGGCTGGTATTGGTACCAGAATTTACCCAAGCCCTATACCCTGCACTACACGCTCAAGGCGCCGCGGCTGACCGATTACCACCAAGCCAAACCTCAGGTCGCTCCCTTGACCCTGACCTTCAGTGGTTCGGTCGCGCCTTTGGATGTCATAGGCAAACCCGTCTCCAAGGGCGTCAGTCTCAGCCCCCAACTCGCCGGGCAGTGGCGCTGGGCCAGTGACAAGCATCTGCAATTTACTCCGGATAACGACTGGCCGATTGCGGAAAAGTTCGCGGTCAGCCTGGATAAGAAACAGCTGCTGGCAGACCATATCTTACTGGATAAATACCAGAGCGAATTTAGCACAGCCGCCTTCACCGCCACCATCTCTGAGGGGCGTCTGTACCAGGATCCGGCCCAGCCGAGTATTCAAAAGCTGGTCGCCACCCTGGCCTTCAGCCACCCGGTGGATACGGCCTCGGTCAAACCCCAACTGGCGATATTGCTGAGCCCCGGCTTGAGCTACAGCGGCAATGGCGATACCGAAGTCACCTTCGACGACAAGCATCTGTTCGCTTACATACATTCTCCTGCGCTCGCTACGCCACTTGAGCAGAGCACTGTAACCCTGGAAGTCAGCAAAGGGATCCAGGCGGCCAACGGCGGCAACAAGGCAGGCAAGAGCCAATGGCAAGTAGAGGTTCCCGGCCGTTATCAGCTGAGCTTTAAACACCCTCAGGTCAACTTCGCCTACAACGACAAGGATGAACCCGAGCCGGTACTGACAATGGAAAGCTCACGTCCGGTCAACGACGAAGCGCTTCAAGGCAAGGTACATGCCTGGTTGCTGCCGCTGAAAAATCCCAAGGGAAGCCGTCACTGGTATCAGGAAAATGTCACCGAGCAGGTGCTGGCCAAGGCCGACAAACTGACTTTGACCCAGATCCCCGGCGCCGAAGGCCTCAACCAGTTGCACAGCTTCAAGCTGAAAGCTCCGGTCGATCGCTACGTGGCGGTAATGGTGGATAAGGAAGTCGAAGGCCAAGGGGGTTATCTGTCCCGCGATGCCGTGCTGACAGTGCTGCGAATGCCGCAATATCCCAAGGCGCTCAATTTCCTCGGCGAAGGCTCCTTGCTGACTCTGGACGAAGATCAACGCCTCGGCTATCTGGCCCGTGGGGTGCAAAAGGTACAGATTGAGGTCGCCCAGTTGCTGCCTGATCAGCTCAATGCCCTGATAGATCAAAGCTCGGGCAGCTTTGCCGAGCCCTACCTCAACAACACAGATTTCGACCGTTTGGTCACCCGTCAGGTGTTCAAGCAACAGCTTGCCGGGCGCGATCCCAGCAAGACGCTCTACGGCAGCGTCGACCTCAAGCCCTTCTTCAAGGACAAGCGTGGCATCTTTGTGGTCAAGCTGACTCCGGCCGATGAAAGAGACAGCCAAACCTTCGACTATTACCAAACCGAGGCCCACGATCTGCGCTTTGTGGTCGTGACAGATCTGGGGATACTCGCCAAACGCAGCCGTGATGGCAGCCAGGATCTGTTCGTGCAATCCCTCGGCAAGGGGACTCCAGTGGCCGGAGCCCGGGTGGCCGTCATCGGCCGCAACGGTTTGCCGGTAGCCGAGGCTTTGACCGATGAACGCGGTCATGCAAGCTTTGCCAAGCTTGGCGATCTGCGCCGGGAAAAGACCCCGCTCTACTATCGGGTCGAAAAGGATGGCGATCTCTCCTTCCTGCCGCTGGCTGATTGGCGTCGCCAGCTCAATCTGTCCCGTTTCGACACCGGCGGCAGCTATGAGAGCGACGATCCCGGCGCCCTGAGAGCCTACCTCTTCACCGACCGCGGGTTGTATCGCCCCGGTGAAACGGCTCATATCGCCAGTTTGGTGCGGGGGCAGGACTGGAGTACCGCCCTGGGTGGTCTGCCGGTAAAAATGCAGATCACCGACCCCCGCGGTGTAACCGTGCTGGATCGCACCTTCAAACTCGATGGCAGCGGCTTTGACAGCCTGGACTTCAGCGCCGGTGAAACCGCGGTTGCCGGTGACTATCTCGCCACTCTGTCCCTCATCAAAGACAGATACCGCCTCACGCGTCTTGGGGATGTCACCTTCAAGGTGCGCGACTTCGAGCCGGACCGCATCAAGGTGCGAGTCTCTCTGGGCACCGACAAGCAATTTGAAGGCTGGCGCAAGCCGCAGCAACTCAAGGCCGAGGTCTTGGCCGAGCAACTCTTCGGCGGCCCGGCGAGCGATCGCCGAGTCAGCGGCGAGATGGTGCTGTCACCAACCGATATCAGCTTCAAAGCCTGGCCCGGCTATCGTTTTGGGGTATTGGGCAAGCTCAAGGAATCGTTCCGCGAAGACTTGAGCGAAACCACCACAGACGGCGAAGGCAAGGCTAGCCTGGACTTGGCGCTGGACCGCTTTGCCGGCAGCACTTACAAGCTGCACTTGCTGGCGCGGGTATTTGAAGCCGGTTCAGGCCACGGCGTCAGCGCCCAAGACCAGCTACTGGTATCCGATGCCGACTGGTTACTGGGCTACAAGAGCGATGGCGATCTGGACTTCATCAGCAAAGACGGCAAGCGTGTGCTCAACCTGCAAGCCGTTGGCCAGGACCTTCAAGGTGTGGCTACTGAGCTCAAAGTCGAGCGTATCGCCCGGCGCTGGGTGTCTGTGTTGGTGAAACAGAATGACGGCACCTATCGCTATGAATCGCGCCGCAAAGACAAACTGCTGGGCAGCAGCGCCCTGAGTCTGGCCGCAAGCGGTGGCCAATTGGAACTCGACACCAGGGAGCCGGGTGACTACCGCCTGCGACTGCTGGATGAAAACGGCCGCCAGTTGAACCAAATAGATTACAGCGTTGCCGGCAGCGGCAACGCCAGTCGCACGCTGGAGCGCAACGCCGAGCTGGAACTGACGCTAAACAAGGCAGAATATCTGCCGGGTGAAAGCATTCAGGTAGCGATCCAGGCCCCTTACAGCGGCGCCGGACTCATCACCATAGAGAGAGACAAGGTCTACGCCTTCAAATGGTTCAAGGCCGACAGCACCCGTTCGTTGCAAAGCATTACCCTGCCGCAAGGCATTGAGGGCAATGCCTATATCAATGTGCAGTTCCTGCGGGCACCGGACTCGGAAGAAGTCTTTATGAGCCCGCTGTCCTATGCCGTGAAACCCTTTAAGGTGGATCTCGGTGAGCGGCGTCAAGCCATCGCCCTGAGCCTGCCGGAAAAGGTTAAACCCGGGACGCAACTGGATATCAACCTCAAGCTGCCAAGCAAAGCCAGAGTCGTGGTATTCGGGGTTGATGCCGGTATTTTGCAGGTGGCCCGTTATGAAGCGCCGGATCCACTGGCGCACTTCTTCGACAAGAAGGCTCTCAGCGTAGATTCGAGCCAAATTCTCGACCTGCTGCTGCCGGATCTCAAGGTGCTGATGCGCCAGGCTGCCCCCGGAGGTGACGCCGCCGCGCTGCTGGCAGCCAACCTCAACCCCTTCAAGCGCAAGCGCGCCAAGCCTGTGGTCTACTGGTCGGGTATTCGTGAGTTGGCCGCCGGAGAGCAGCGGCTGCAATATACTGTGCCCGACAGCTTCAACGGCAGTATCCGCTTCTTTGCCGTCAGTGCCACCGAAAGCGGCATAGGCACCAGCGAGGCCAGTGTCGCGGTTAAAGCGCCTGTGGTGATGAGCCCCAATGTGCCGGCTTTCCTGGCACCCGGAGACAGCGCCGATGTTACTGTGGGACTCTATAACACAGAAGCCGAGGCGCAAGATGTTACCCTGACCCTCAGCCTGAGCGGCGCCCTTCGCAGCGACCTGCAACCGCAGCAGTTCCATATCGAACCGGGCCGAGAGGCCACGGCGCACTTTGCCGTCAAGGCAGGCGAAAATCTGGGTCAAGGGGAGCTCCACTGGAAGCTGGCCACCAGCGAAGGCGAGCTCAAGATCAGTGAGAGCATCTCGGTGCGGCCGTTAACGCCCCACCGTTTAACCCTGGCCACGGCTGTGCTCGACCGTGCCGAAGCCAAGCTCAAACTTGACCGTCAGCTGTTTACGCCGTTCAGCAAGGTGGAAGCGGCCCTCAGCAACAGCCCGCTGGTTTGGGCTCAGGGGCTGAGCCACTATCTGGACAACTATCCTCACGCCTGTACCGAGCAGTTGGTATCCAAAGCCGTACCGGCGCTGCTGCTGGGCAAGCCCCAGGATAATCTCAATGACTTTAACCAACTCATTGGCCAGTTGCGTAGCCGCCAGAACAGCAGCGGCGGCTTCGGTCTCTGGGCCGCCAACCCGATAGTCGAGCCTATGGTGGCCTTGTATGTGGTAGACATGCTGCTGGACGCCAAGGCCCAGGGTTACCCCGTGCCCCAGGATCTACTGGACAAGGCCAACAGCTATCTGTCGAGCGTGAGCTCCGGCCCCAGCAGCGGCCTGGATGAGCTGCGCGAGCGTGCCTATGGCGCGTATCTGCTGGCCCGCCAGGGCGTGCAGGTGAGCGGCGCTCTGGCCGATATCCGCGAGCGTTTGCAGCGCTACTATCCCAAGGATTGGCAAGCAGACATCGCCAGTGCCTGGCTGGCCGCCAGCTTTACCCTGATGCAGCAGCAACAGTTGGCCGAGCCGCTGTGGCAGGCGCAGAAGTGGCAGCTGCTTGAGGACAAGCCCCAGCGCCTAGGCCTCTACCTGGATCCCATGGTGCACGATGCCCAGCTGCTTACACTCATCGCCCGTCAGGCGCCACAGCGCCTGGATGACCTGCCGGAACAGCTGCTGCCGCGCATGGGCCAGTGGCTCAGCGAGCAGCGTTACAGCTCGCTGTCTGCCGGTACTCTGGTGCGGGCACTGACCGCCCTGGATAACTCCCGCGGCGATCAGGGGCTGGCCATGCAAGCCTTGGTCGATAAGGCCTGGCAGGCACTGAGTCTACCCAAGGCTAAGCTGCCCCTCGGCAGTGAAGAAGTGAAATACCAGAAAACCGGCAGCAACCCTGCCTTCTATCTTCTCAGCCAGCAGGGATTTGACCAAAGCCCGGCCAAGCCTTTCAGCCAGGGGCTGGAGGTGAGCCGCGACTATCTGACCCAGGAGCTGCAACCTCTTGCCAAGGTCAAGGTCGGGGATGAATTCCTGGTCAGGCTGCGGCTGCGCGCCACAGATATGGACCAGTTGCAGCAGGTGGTTCTAATAGATCTGCTGCCCGGCGGCGTGGAGCCGGTTTATCGTGACAAGGATGACAGCTTCGACGGCTGGCAGCCGCCAGTGGGTATGGCTCAGCACAGCGACTGGTCGCCACAGTGGCTCAATGTTCGCGAAGACCGCCTGGTGCTCTACGGTACCGCCTGGCGCGATGCCAAAACCTTTGTCTACAAGGTACGGGCCACCAATGTCGGCCAGTTCCAGGTGCCGCCCGCCTACGCCGAGGGGCTGTATGATCCCCTGGTTCAGGCTCAGGGCCCAAGTGGTGAGTTAGTGATCGAAGCGCCATGAAACGCCGCTATTTGTGCCTGCTGGCCCTGGCAGCCTTGCTGCTGGGACTGAGACTCTGGCCGGCACAACCTTTTTCAAAGCTGGCGCCCAGCTCCCGCATGGTGTTGGCCGCCGATGGCAGCCTGCTGCGGCTGACGCTGGCCAGTGATGGCCAGTATCGGCTCTGGCAACCCCTGGAAGGGGTTTCAGACAACATGGTGCAAGCCATCTTGCTCAAGGAAGACCGCTATTTTTACTTCCACCCCGGCATCAACCCGGCGGCCACCGCCAGGGCGATAGTCGCCACCTATCTTAAGGATGATCGCCAGGGCGCTTCGACCCTGACCATGCAGCTGGCCCGGCGAGTTTACAACATCAACAGCCGCCAGGTTGCCGGGAAATTGCAACAGATGCTGGCGGCGCTCTGGCTGGAGCTGCGTTACTCCAAGCATGATATTCTCGAGGCCTATCTCAATCTGGCGCCCATGGGCGGCAATATTGAAGGTGTCGGCGCTGCCAGCCGCATCTACTTTCATAAAGACGCCGGTGAACTGTCACTCAGTGAAGCCCTCAGCCTGGCGGTCATGCCGCAAAGCCCGGCGCGCCGGGCCCGCTTCGGCGCCGACTTTCAGGATGCCCGCGACCGTCTGGCGTTGCTCTGGCAACAAAGCTATCGCGACGATCCCCGTAACAACGGCCTGTTGACCCTCACCGCCATCGGCCATGACCGCACTGAGCTGCCATTTCTGGCGCCGCACTTCAGCCGCCGCCTGCTGCGGGATAATAGTGACACCCTAATTCACAGCACCCTGGACGTCGGCTTGCAGACCTTGCTGGAACGGCGCCTTGGGTTGTATATCGAAAGCCAGCGCCATCTGGGGGTCAAGAATGCCGCCGCAATCCTGGTGGACAGCCGCGATCAGAGCATCAAGGCCTGGATAGGCTCGGCAGACTTCTTCGATACCGATATCCAAGGCCAGGTGGACGGCGTCACCGCCCGCCGCTCGCCGGGCTCAACCCTGAAGCCATTTCTGTTTGGCCTGGGCATAGATCAGGGGCTCATACACCCGCTGAGCATACTCAAGGATGCGCCCACCGCCTTTGGTAGTTTCCAACCGGAGAACTTTGACCACAGATTTACCGGCCCCATCAGCGCCCACGACGCCCTGGTCAAGAGCCGCAATCTGCCGGCCGTGTGGCTGGCAGGACAAGTAAACCAACCCAATCTCTACGGCTTCCTGCGCCAGGCCGGCATTCTGGGGCTCAGAGGTGAAAGCCATTATGGATTATCCCTGGCGCTGGGGGGCGGCGAGCTGACCATGGCGGAGCTGGCGCGGCTGTACCTGATGCTGGCGAGCCAGGGCCATGACTATCCGCTGCGGGATCAACAAAGCCAGCCCATCAGCCCGCAAGGAAAGAGCTTGCTGAGCCCGGCCGCCGCCTTTATGGTGCGGGACATACTCAAGGACAACCCCCGCGCCGACGGCCTGCCCGGCAGCAACTGGACCGTGGCCTGGAAAACAGGCACCTCCTGGGGGTATCGCGATGCCTGGAGCGCAGGCATCACAGGCCCCTATGTGTTGGTAGTCTGGGTGGGTAACTTCGACGCCACTCCCAACCCGGCCTTTGTCGGCGTCCGTACCGCCGGGCCACTGTTCTTCGCCCTCAGCGATGCCTTGCAGGGCGCGCTGCCGGGCACGGCTGACATGGCCAACACGCCGCCGGATACAGTGAAAAAGGTAGCCTTCTGCGCCGCCTCCGGCGAGCTGCCCAACCCTTGGTGCCCCAAATTGGTCGATGGCTGGTATATCCCGGGAGTTTCCCCCATCAAGGTCTCCAACTTGCATCGCCCCGTGTGGCTGGATAACAAAACCGGCGCCGCCGTCTGCCCACCCTACGACTCGGCAATTCACCACCAGGAGGTGTTTGCCTTCTGGCCGTCAGACTTGGCGGCCCTGTTCGAGCAGGCAGGTTTACCCCGCAGGAGGCCGCCGGAGCTTCCGGCCGCCTGTAGCCAAAGAGTCGCGGTTAGCGACTCGGCCCCGCTTATCCGCTCCCCCTTGAAGGGTGTCACCTACAGCCTGCGCCAAAGCGTGGCCAATGAACACATAGCCCTCAAGGCCGACGCCGCCTCCGACAGCCAAATACTCTACTGGTTTGCCGGTAACAGCCTGCTCGGCCAGAGCCTGCCGGGCCAAACCCTGGAATGGCGCCCACCCAGAGCAGGACGCTTCCAGTTATCGGTCAGCGACGACAAAGGCCGCAGCGCCAGCAGACTACTTCGAGTAGACATGCTGCCTTGAGCCGGGCCGCTATTTAGATCACCTCAGTTTCGGCCTCTTCAGCCCCACAAATGCAGGACGTTCGGATATTGCTGGGGTTGTACAGTAAAGAAATACACTTTATCCCCGTGGGTGCGGGGAACTCCTGCGTATGACACGGTTACAAGCACAGGCAAGCGGTTTATCCCCGTGGGTGCGGGGAACTCTAAAGCGTCCTTAATCAAGGAAGGTGAAGTTTCGGTTTATCCCCGTGGGTGCGGGGAACTCCACTGTCTCAAGCACGGTTTCTATGTCGTGACCGGTTTATCCCCGTGGGTGCGGGGAACTCACAATTTTGCCATGTTTTTCTTCTAGAAAAGCCGGTTTATCCCCGTGGGTGCGGGGAACTCGACGAACACGGTTATAGCAAGGCGCTGAAAAACAGTTTATCCCCGTGGGTGCGGGGAACTCAGGCTCTCGCTTACTGCGAAAATAGCGAGATTCGGTTTATCCCCGTGGGTGCGGGGAACTCATTGAAATCGACAGGTAAATTCTGTGGAGTACCGGTTTATCCCCGTGGGTGCGGGGAACTCCGTGACATTGACGGGAAGCGGCACTATTACGCCGGTTTATCCCCGTGGGTGCGGGGAACTCTATCGTTAAAGTGGGTTCACGTAAGTCTGATACGGTTTATCCCCGTGGGTGCGGGGAACTCATTAGGTGAACTCGTTAAACTCATTCGTACCGCGGTTTATCCCCGTGGGTGCGGGGAACACATAAACTTGATGCCACTTGCCGTATCAATAGTCGGTTTATCCCCGTGGGTGCGGGGAACACGGTTTTGCTAACCCAGCGATTACCATCATAAACGGTTTATCCCCGTGGGTGCGGGGAACACAATATCCTTGCCACCGACACCAAACTGACTTGCGGTTTATCCCCGTGGGTGCGGGGAACACATGACAAGCAGCGAGCACCTCTGATAAACAAGCGGTTTATCCCCGTGGGTGCGGGGAACACGCCGGCGGCACCCATGTGGGTGAGGTGCGAGCCGGTTTATCCCCGTGGGTGCGGGGAACACCTTTATCACTGATTAATCTACTCACGATATAGCGGTTTATCCCCGTGGGTGCGGGGAACACGCGACGGCCAAGCTTGATATTTACGAGGGAGAGCGGTTTATCCCCGTGGGTGCGGGGAACACTCACGCTTTACTGCCGAGAACATATCCTCTGGCGGTTTATCCCCGTGGGTGCGGGGAACACACAGTCCGTGCAAAAAACCAACAGGCTCAATGCGGTTTATCCCCGTGGGTGCGGGGAACTCAATATCAATGGCATTGAAGACGTTATTTTCAACCGGTTTATCCCCGTGGGTGCGGGGAACTCTCTTGGTAAATACTATTGTTTTTTAAGCAATTTTTCACTTAAAAATATTCACCAACTTTTTAGGCTATTATTCCAAGTTGTTAAAGAGCAATATTTTGTTATTTTTCAGTTGGATAAAATGAGACCAGTCGCAGACCATCCAAATCCACCGGCATACGACGATTCTCACCCAAGGTTTGAAATTCAAATCCTGACTCTGTATTGGTGGCCCAGGCCATCACCACATTGCCTTCCTCTGCCAATTCACTGATTTGATACCAGATCATTTCCCTCACCTTGCGGGAGGTGTCACCCACATAAACCCCGGCCCGCACCTCCAGTAACCAGATGGCCAAACGACCACGTAGGCGAGGCGGTACATTTTCGGTCACCACAACCAACAGACTCATAGTTACTGGCTCCTGTGTCCTTGTTCTCCCAGCTGTTTCGGCTCTGGTATAGCAATGGGCTGGGCATCCTTTGGAGTTGGAGGCGGCTCAATTTCACCGGCTGCCAGTACTTCCTCGATGAGTGGGATCAAACGGTTGAGCACCTTATCGTTACGAAAAATTTCCCGGCAGGCGATGCGCACCTGCCGCTCTGGCTCGCGCGGATTTTGCTTGGCAATGGCAAAGGCTTTAGGCACTACGCTGTCAAACTTGATGATATCGGCTATGTCGTAAACAAATGAAAGTGGTTTACCACTGTGAATAAATCCGATTGCCGGTGCATATCCAGCCGCCAAAATCGCGGCCTCGGTAATACCATACAGGCAGGAGGTTGCTGCACTGATACATTGATTGACCTTATCACCGCGGTTCCAGTCTTTAGGATCATAACGGCGGCCGTGCCAAGGTACACCATACTGTTGCGCCAGCATTTTATAGGTAGCCTTTACCCGCCCTCCCTCAATACCGCGCAACTGTTCCACTGAGCGGCGGCTGGGTGCCGGTTCACCAAAACGCAGTTCAAACATCTTGCGTACCACTTTTAAACGTAACTCTTCATCCAGGGCCAATTTGGCCTGATAAAGCAGCTTATCGGAACGCGCTCCTCCGGGTTGGCCACTGGCGTATAGCCTGACACCGGCTTCGCCCACCCACACCAACAGAGTGCCTACCGCAGCAGCAAGCTTAGCGGCCGCATGAGAAACGCGGGTGCCCGGCTCCAGCATGATGCAAGCCACTGAACCCACTGGGATATGGGTACGAATGCCGTTTTTATCCACCAGCACAAAAGCACCATCAATTACATCAATCTGCCCATATTGCAAAAAGATCATCGAGACTCTGTCTTTCATGGGGATGGGCTGCAGTGGAATAAACGGCATAACGTCTCCTTGTTATGAGTTATGAGATAACAGGTTTAATTAACATAAGCCCACATCCAAAGCCCTTTGCGGGGCCTATGCCTTGCGCCAGCAATTGCAAGAATTGTTGTGGCTCGTGCACGATTAACTCGCCTTGCAGATCAACACTGCGAAATTGCGCTTGCTTACCTTTTTCCGGAATAGGATGCGCCTGATAGGCTTGCCATTGAAACTGGCTAGCTTCAACCAGCTCATCGCTTTGTTCATCTTCCACCGGGTAGGACACCAGCGACATAATGCCTTGGCGGGACGGATTACCCGTAAGCCAATGCTGCAGACGGACTGAGACAGCCTCTTGCAGCGCCAGCGTCAGCAACGATTCGCAGGCAAAACCTCTCACTGCGGCAAAGTAACGAGTTTGGCTCAAGTAACTCAAGAGCCAATCATTTAACTGTGGTCGTATGACTGTTTGTTTTAGCTGTTGCAACAACGCCCCTTTACTCGCCGCGGGTGTTAAGCCCAGTTCCTTGGCGATACGCTGATAAAAAGCAATTTGCTCATCCATCACCAAGTCGTGCCGTTTGCCTTTTTTGGTCACCACGGGATTGGCCCGCAGCCGAAAAGCCAAGCGCGTGCCCGCTACCAAAGCAGGTGCAAAGGGTTTGCTCACCACTGAAAAGAGTGGTGAGTCCAGTTTAGGTTGGGTTTGCGACAGGATAAAAAACAGCGGCCCATCTTCCAACGCCATATCTGGGCTATTTTGCTGCTTGGCGAGTTCCGTCCGATACAGAAAATCCCGTTGGGATTGCTCAAAGAGATCCCAAAGCAACTGGTGATAACCATAGCTGTTGCCAGCCAACACCTTCACCAACTGCGAACCGCGTAAAATGTCCGGACGGAAAGTCACTTTAGATAAGAACATCAGCTCTCCTCCGATAGATGTAGGTGATACACGCAGCGCGGTTCAAACTGCCAGCGCTGACGGCAGCGCAACTGATCGTGCAATACCAATTGCATCACTTGAGACTCCCAGTCGCCCTCGGCGGCATAGTCCTGCAGCTTACCTTCCCAAAAGTAATCTTTAGCATGAGTGTCACGAGGCAAATTCAATGCAACCAGAGGCTGATACTGACGAAATGCGTCGGCAAAACCCTTTGCTTGAATGAGCTGAGGCTCCATAGGCGCCGCAAGCACACAGGCTTTACGCCCAAGGTAAGGCACAAATACCGGCCGAGTAATGGCATCCATCAGTTGTTGCAGGCTATAGGGTGCATTGTCATTAGCTTTGAGTGCCACTAACGCACAGGCATCGGTACGGTATTCTCTTGTTGAAAGCACTGTGCCCAGCCTGTCTCTCCCCAAGATTAACTCGTCGCGGCGGGTTCGATATTGAAACTTCCCCACCTTATCCGGCGCCTGCACTGTATGATAATCCCGCAACAGCTGACCAGCCTGCACCTCTGTCGCCAGTTGGTAACCACGATTCAGGGCTAAGTGTTGCGCTTCCTGATCCCGCTTGAGCCCCAATGTTGCAGCCACCAACCCCATCACTGCCGCCTTGGTTGGGCCATAGTGGCTGTGACGGGATTCGCCGATGGCAATATCCCCCCAACTGGCCATTGGCCCATAGAGGCGCATGACTAAATATTCCATGCCGCCTCCGTTACTTATCTGCCCCGGCAACAAATGCGAGCAACTCGGCGAATGTGCCCTGTTCGTCATTCACATTCAGCTCGTAGCGCTTGGCGGCACAGGCTCCATAGGCTTTGTCAAACAGTTGATATTGGGCTTTAATGCGTGAAGTGGCCTCTTCGAGATAGTCAGCATCTTTCCACCCCCTTATATCTATGGGCTTAAGAAAGGCACTGGCTAAAGATCTCGGCTGCTGCTCACCGATTTCAGTTAACACATAGCTGGCATAGCTCTGCTGGGCAAAGCTGTTTTGTTTACCGGAAGGAGCCACTTTTACGGCAGCTTCTATCAATGCTGCCACAGCCTTATCAGCAAGCGCAGCATCACCGCCAAGGTTGTCGGCCAGCTGTTCACGATTAATGCAGATATAGCTGTAAAACAATCCAGCAGCAAAACCGGTTTCACCTATATGGGATGACCCCGAATCTTCGCGGCCATCGTTGAGGTCGTCCACCGCGGTGAAGTAATCATCTTCAATCACCACAGGGTGAACGCTTAAGGCATGGGCCACCTGACAAGCGGCTTCAATATTAAACTCGGGTTTAGACGCCAACATGCGGCCAAACATAGCGATATCCACGGCGCTGGTATTATGACGCAGCAATGCCAGTTCTTCCTTGAGCGGTGCACGTTGTTCGGCAATCAAAGTTTCCACTAAAGCATCTATCGCTGCCAATTCGTCACCGCTGACGTGCACCAGCTGTTCAATTTCGAGTTCTATCAATGGCTTGTCTTTATTGGCCTTTTTCAATTTGCCAAACACTTCGGCAATGGCGCAGCTCCATTCGATAGCACTTTTTTCTTTCACGCCAGCAGCCAGCAACTTATCAAAAACCTTGGCGCCCAGCATTTTGGTGCGAACCCCAAGATGCCCCGCCAGGGCACTCTGGAATAACTCTGAAGTGCGCCAGTGGCGCTTCAAACTCTGGGACGACACTCGTAAACGCTCGACCCCACCCATTTTGGCGGTCTTGGGTCTGCCTTGGTCATCACGATTTAAGTTAGCGGGTGGATAGCTGGTCAACATGTGTACCTGAATAAAACGACTCATCATTTTTTCCTTAAAATTCACCATAAAATTGAAGGTTAAGCGGCGTAATAATCCCGCGCCCATTTAACGGCCAGACGATTAACCGGGTTAAGTTCAGGCCCCTGATAAAACTCCCGATACCACTGCAAAATATCCGCTGTCAGCGACAATAAATTCACCTTGCCATCGAGCAGACGAACAGCGCGCAGCAAGCGCCGATAAAACTCCTCGGTAGTACGGCTTTTCAGCAACTGTTTGAAGCGCATTTCACTCATAAGCGGGCGTTCTTCGTGGCCTTTCAGTTGGCTGGCAAAACTGCGGCCAAGGTCATCTGTTTTAACCCAGGGCAGAATGGCAGCAACCAGAGCACTCGCCATCAGCTGTTGCTCAGTGCGCCAGGAGGCCGGCACCCATTGCAAAAAGTGGGCGAAAGCCTCTGTCATCAGCACTTCTTCCGGTTTATCGACTCGGCGCAATTGCGCCCGCATGCCACGTTGTTCATCGAGAGAGGTATGCCAGCGCCTAAGCGCCGTGCCATCCGCTCCTTGTAACCCATGTTCCTGCAACCCATAGTTTTCGCTCATCAGACGGCCTCCTTGGTTGTGGATTTGCTCGGTTTAATGACTTTAATTTGCTTATTGGTATTAAAACTTTTAAAGAGGGATGCCCTCGCCTGCATAACCCGTTTCAGGTCGAGATCTTCCGGGGTGGCATTTAAGGTAAATTGCTCAAACACCCTTGCCAGCGTGCGCTGCAGCTGTTGATGCCAGACATGAAAAATCTCGGAGCGTTGAAAACTTTGCCCCTGAACCGCAACGAGGCAATCATTCAACAAGTTGTAAAAGTGAGCGGATGTGCTGTGATAAAACTCGGCATCGATAAAGCTAATGTCACCGGATACATCCTGGGGACGCCGATACCAGGCTTGCTTAACATGATGACGTAACAGCTTGGCAGATTCGCGGGCAGCATTGACCAGGTATTGCACCAACTCCTGCACCTGAGTGGTGTGCTCGCTCGCCAACTGCAATACCGGCATCGTCTGTTCGTACCAACAGCGGGCTTTCATGTTGTCCATATCATAGCCAAAGCACCACAGCTGCAGTTGCTGCTTGCTACTCAGGGCATAGGTTTTGTGTTCATAGAAGTCCTGCACCACTTTGGCTGCCTGGTCGCCGTTGTCGCTGTCGGCCAGCGTCAGCCCCAGCCAGTGGCGATAACCCAGGCCCCCTTTTTGCCCCTTTAATGACAAGGGGATTTTTTCCTTCTTGGGGTCGACTCGATAGGGCGTCAATGGATGCATCCAAGCCCCATCATAGTTCACCCCATAGTTACGGGTGATAAACTGAGTGACACCAATCTGGCTATTCTGGCCACAAAGATCGCACTGGCAGGCCATCTCGGTTGATCGCAGGCGAATACGACGCGGCATGCCCCAATACATTTGCAAGGCGTGTACGTCCTGCGGAAAAGTCGCCGTGCCGCCCTTGTCCGAAAGCCGGGTTGGCCCCAACCAAGGGAAAATATCGGCGGATAACGGCTCAAGCGGCGGCTTAAACCCGGTTGAAGTATCCAGCACATTCAACCATAGCTTTTGCCACAGACTCGATGGCCCAACCGGACGCAGCAGCGTGGTCAATGGCCCGCCGCCCCGCAACCCAACCCTATGGCCAACCCCGCCGGAAGGGGCATTGGTTTGCAGGGTAAACAATGCCTGGGCCGCACAGGCAGGACAAAGCTGCTTGATTAGGCCGCCTTTAACAAAGAAGTCGAGATTGTCTTTAATGGTTTTACCGCCCGGAGCCTCGATTAACAGCCCGGCAATCTCCTTCGCTTCGCCTTCTGCCAGACCCAAGTCCTGCAAGAAGGCCGCTTGAGCGGTTTCACTGAAAAGCTCAAACGCCGGCGCCAGCTGACTAAAACGAGCCTTTAACTGCTCAGCATCCGGCGCACCTTCGTACCTATCACTCCAGTCTTCCGCATCTTGCGGGGCCACCACTGTCTGCAGCAAGCCAATCAAGAATTGATAGAGTGCGCCTTGGAAATCTGGCCGCACTGCGGCGAGTTCCACCACGGGATTGTCCGTTTCGGCTAGCTGCCAAGGTGCTATTTGGCAGGTTGAGCCATCGGCCCGAATCGCCGGGATCCAGGCGTCATTGATTAGATTCATATAGCTTCTCCTTTTTGCCCCACCCAGCCCAGCTTGGCGGAATAAAATGTTTGCCACTGCTGAGCCAGCGGGAACAACTGATGCCACTTCAAGGCAGGGGTTGCGGCCTGCAGGGCTTGCAGTTGCGCCTTAATATCGGCCGAGAGGGCCGCATCGGCTTCGACCCATTGCTTTTCTCTCAGGGTTAATTGACTAAGATCCCAAGCAAATTCATGCTCTTGAGCATACGGTTGCCATTGGCCCTGTTCATCTTTGCCCACTAATACCACTGATAGGGTCTTATCGCTGAGGCGGGTGGGCACATTGAGCTCTTCCCCCCAACCTGTCTCGTTACTCGACTGACTGTACCCTTGCTCTATGTTCAACAAGTTGGCATTGGCAATGCTGATGGCAGCCTTATGCTCCCCCAAGGCTTGATAACTACTGTCGAGTAAGGCTTCTGGAGCATCGAGAGGGGTATCCATGTCATAGGCGGTCTCAATCAAGTCACGGGCATCTTCAGGCATGCGATAAGCCGGTTTGCCAAACAGCAAATAAGCAGAACGCCACAACAAAGCCAAATCTTGGTATACGGCGCGACTGCCGCTGCGCTTGGGCAGCCAATCCGCTTCGGCATCCAGAGTCGGTTCCGGGCTGACCACGTAGAGGCAAGGTGTACCACGCCGATCAGCAGAGGCATCTGTAATGGGGTCGCCATTGGCAAGGCGACGATGCCGATGTAAGCGCCCGGCTCGCTGCAGCATTAAATCGATTGGAGCCAGGTCGGATATCATCAGATCAAAATCCAGATCCAGGCTCTGCTCAACCACCTGAGTGGCGATTAGCACTCGTCCGGCACGAGTCGCCGCATTGCTTTCCTTGCCAAAGGCGGCGAGTACTTGCTGTTCAATCCTTTGCCTGTCCACCATGGCAAAGCGACTATGAAATAGAGTCAGCCGTTCCGCGTCAAAGCCGCAGTTGTGCAACATTTCATAGGCCGCGCGGGCTTCATCTACGGTATTACGCACCCAGCAGACACACTCTTGCCTGGCACAACTTTGTTTTATCAGTGTCAATGCCTGCTGATCATCTGCCAACCTGGAGACATTCACGGTGCGGCACACTTGGGCACGAGTAGCCAAGGGGTATTCATGGCAGGAAACGGCTGGAAACTGGGTCGCAAGAGGATAGTCACTGCACGTTAACTCCAGAGACGGTTGCGCCAAACCTTCGGCATAAGCCTTGAGCAAGGTGGTTTTCATCGCCTGGGGCAAGGTTGCCGATAACAAGATTGCGCTGCCCCCCTGGCTGGCATGCAGTTTTAGGAGTCTTGCCAGCAAGGTTTGCATATAGGCATCGTAAGCATGGACTTCATCCACCAACAACACCTTGCCGGACAGCCCCAGTAAACGCAGTGATTGATGACGGGCGGGTAAGACACTCATCAATGCTTGGTCCAGCGTGCCCACCCCAACATTGGCCAACAAGGCCTTCTTGCGGCTATCGGCCAACCACTGGTTGCAATAGGCCGATGCCGAGAGTTCCTGATTTTGATAACTGAGATCCTTGGGCTGTTCCGGTAACATAACCGATTGACGAAACAGGCTCGATAGGTGACGGGCCCCATGGGACAGCACCAGCGAAGGGCGACTATCGGGATTAAACAATGCCTGATAACAAGCCGCCAACCTTTGATACATGGCATTGGCTGTCGCCATAGTCGGTAAACCAACATACAAGCCAGATGCCAAACCTTGGGTCAACATTCTGTGTACCAAGGTGAGCGCAGCTTCTGTCTTACCGGCACCGGTGACATCTTCCAGGATGAACAGCTGCGGGGAATCACTGAGCGCTTGGTCGACAGCATATTGCTGCAAGGGAGTCGGGGTTTGAATAAAGGGGAACAGTTGCTGAATCGAATTGAATGGATTGGCAGCCAGGGGCGCTAACTGCGCCTGCGCTATTGCTTCGGCAGCCTGTTTTTGAGCCTGTTGGTAATAGTCACTCAGGGAGATAACACGACTTTGATAAGGAAAGAAATGCTGATTTGAACCCTGCCAGTCTGCCAAAACGGCCAGTCCCGCCAACTGCCAGGAACACTGCTGCAACTGAGCGCGCAATTCCTTATCAAACAGCAGCCCGACCTCGTCCTGAGTAAGCCAAAAGGCCAGCATCTCTTTTACAAAACTAACGGCGGCGGCAATATCACTTGTGCAAAAAAACTGCGGCAGTGATTTAGGCCGCGCTTTCGGTGGCTGTCCATGGTGACCCATCACTATCTGCAACCAACAGCTGAATGTAGTACTAATAGCTACTTTTCGCGCCGGGAGTTCGGCTTGATTGGCAAATGCCTCAATAACATCATCAGCCCCCTTGACCAACCAAAAGCCCAAGGAATCATGCCGCTCTGTATACTGATAATCGAATAGCGACTCGGTTAACTGTTCAGACAGATGGGGAACCAGGTTTTGAAAAGCCCGGGCGAATTTACCGAGATCATGAATACTAAGTAAAAAAGCAAACAAGCGTTGTAACTGTTGCTGAGATATTTGCAACTGCTTTGCGAGGCGTTTGCCAAAGTCATATTTTTCAGACATCAGGCACCAACCACAAGCGGCTACATCCAAGGCGTGATAAGCCAACAAATGGTACTCATCTCCGGAGCGATCGACACCTTTTTGTGCCTTGCCCCAATAACGGTAATAGTATTCTGTCATGCCATTCGTGTCCGTTCCCTACTCTTGGGCTTAGCTTTGACCAAACCCAACACACTGACAATCCTGTAAATTCTTACAGGTTAACTGAGTTTACCTTGGCTCAAACCATGCCGGTCCTAGCTATTAAATAACCACTGCTTGATGTCATTTCGGTTTACCAGCACCAACTGCTGAGCCTCTGGAGTGCCATCCAGATACTTGGTATTGACCTGCATTTCCCTGAGCAGGTAATCCACCAAGGCTGCCCGGCACTGAATAATGAGTTGTCCCCCTTCCATCTGATAATCTTTGGCCAGCACCTGTTGTTGCTGGGCTGTCAGGCGGGGATCCGGAGCCAGAATTACCGCCAGCATGGTCTGCCAGGCCGAGTCATCTTTTACAGTTTGATGGGCGATGCCCTCCACCGCAGGAATTCCCCGAAAACGGCTCAGAACAAGATCGCGAAAAGCCGCTGACTTTTCGCAGTAGCCCCGAACATGGTAGCGGCTGCCGGCCTTGACTAAGGTATGAGGGGTAAAAATTCGGCTTTCATCTTCGGGATTGGACAGAGAGACATATTCCACCTCAAGCCTGAGGTTTTGCTCGATGGCATTAATCAAACCGGCGAGAACATGGCGGCAAGTGTTGCGCTCCGGCAATGCCATTCGGGTGGCACAGGAGCCATTCAAGGGGCGGGGCTGAGCAAAGTAACCTGTCTCGTACCAGAGAAAAAAATCATCCAGGGAAGCAGATGAGTAGCTAAGACTAGCGTGCTCCGCAAACCCGAAGCAGGCCTTATCAAGCTTTATCAGGGCGCCGGGGTGCAATTCCCGGTATTTGGCCAAATCTTTGTGGGCTTGCTGACGGGTAATGGCAAATTGGTGTTCGATATCTTTATTGCGGACTCTCCCTTTCCAAAAGGCCAACATCTCGAGAAAAGCAAATCGCTCTATCGGCAACTTACAATTGCTCACCTTCCCCTCCATGGACATTTAGCTGTCGTCACCAGAACATAAATTCAGTCTGCCATAGCCCCATGTCAACGAGTAGGTCTGATGGCGAAATATTCGACACAGCTCATACAATATATAATTCGGTAAAAATCACTCTGATAAATGCCCTCAACATATTGTTTAGTAAAAGAAGACGGCCGAATGGCCGTCTTGTTAGATACCTCGGCTCTTGGGTATTAAACCTCTGCCGGCTCCAGCATAAAGACCTTCTTCTGCTGTCCCAAAAGTTGTTGCAGCAGTTGATTGGTCTGCTCCAGCGTCAGCTTATTCAGCGTGTTATCCGTCTCAGCCAGCTCCTGAAGTCGCCCTTCATCGGCCATGGTCTGTGCCAGAGCAGCGCTCCAAAAGGCGGCGCTTTGGCGCTGTTGACGCTGCAACACGGCCAGGGTTTGCCTGGCCTGTTTGAACTCGGCCACACTCATGCCTTCGCGCACCAGATGCTGCACTACAGCATCGGCGTCTGCGGCCAGCGCCTCGGCCCGCTCAGGCGCCGCGGTGAAGTTGAGCCGTCCCAGATAATAAGCTGCCGGGTCACGCGCCAACAGCTGCGACATCTGGATCACATAGACACCGGAAGCCTCGGTGCGCAGTTTCTGCCGCAGCCTTTGGTTCAGCACCTGCTCTATCAGTTGCATCGCCATGCTATTTGCCGCACTCCACTTCGCATCCTGGCTGTATTGGATCTGCACCATGGTTTTCGGGCTACTGCTCCAGGGATAATGGCGCTCCATGGACTCGGCCCTGGGGCGAATATTGCGGTCAGTCCAGCTCTGCACCGTTTTGCCATCCTGTTTGGCAAGATGACCGAGCCAGAGGTTGGCCTGCTTGCCCAATTGCTTGAGCGGCAGATTGCCGCTGATGCTCAGCACCATGACGCCCGGGTCACCCAGCAGTTGCCTATCTAATTGCTCAAGCCTTGCCAGCTCGGATGCAGGGTCATTGCCCTGCATCAAGAGCAGCTCTCCGTTCTCAAAGGCGGCTTGTGTGATGGCATCCATAAAGCGCCGCTCGGCGGGCACATGATTCCGCTGTTGCTGAATAGCCTGAAGCTGCCTGCTCAAAGCCTCCTGGCAATACTTGGGCTGAGTCAAACGCAGGGCAAATAATTTGAGCAGCGGCGCCAGGGTATCGGCGGATGCCTGACCACGCAGGCCATGATGCAGCAGCTCGGCATAGGGGGTGATACTGATGCCGTATTGCTTCTGCAAGGCCAGCAGATCCCGGCCCGAATACTCGCCGATACCGCAGGAGGATGGCAGGTAAAGCGCTTGGCTGACATAGCCCTTGGTGTTGTGGTTTTCCAGAGAACGGCCACCGGGAAGGCGCAGATCCAGCTGAATATTATCGGTCAGCATAGGATCGCTGTGCAGCAGCAAGGTCAGGCCATTGGCCAGTTGCCAGCGCTCGCTGCGCACCTTGGGCAAGGCGCCAAGCGCCGGCAGTGATACTCTATCCACGACCTTGTTCAACGCAGGCGGCGTTAAGTCCAGTGTCAGTTGCCTAGGTTTGAGCGCAAAGGCGCCTGGCGTGCTCGTCAGCCCCTGTTGCCAGGCGGTCAGTAGGCTATTTTTATTGAGCTTTTCGGCGTCTGTGTCCGGCCCTATGAGAGCAATTTTGACTTCGGCCTGTTGCAGCAAAGACTGTACCGCCGCCTGCAGATGCTCGGGCGTAACCTCTGTGAGGAAGGTCTGGGTCATCTGCCACTCTTGCTGCTTGTTCAGCATAGGCATTTGAAAGCTGACGGCATTAGTCAGTTGCTCGAGCAGATAACCGCTGTCATAGCGCGACTCGCTCAGCGCCTGCTGTTGCAAGCGCGCCAACAAGGGCGCCTTAACGGCATCCAGCTCAGCTTGGCTCACCCCCTGGCTCGCCAAACGTTTAAGCTCGGTGGCAAAGCGCTGCAACGCGGTGCCATAGTCGGCATCGAGCGGGTGCAGAATCGCCAGATGCTGAATTCGCGAGGGCGACAGTACCGCGCTCTGATCGCCGAGCTGCGCCTTGGCAAACAGCTGTTCATCCACCATCAGGCCGAGACGACGATTCAGTACCGCCAGCCAGAGCCTATCGAGCAGATCCCGCCATTGGCCGTTGACGCTATTGAGCGGCGCGGGCAGGGGCTGTTGCAGCATGAGTTGGATGAAACGCTGCGATTGCTCGGGATCCAACACAGTTTGCAGTTGCACCTCGGCAGCAGAGGAATCGAAACGGCCCCAGTCGGCGGCGACTTTACTGTCGCCCTTCGCCATAGGCCCGAAGAAATGCTTAATATGCTGCTGAGCCTCTTCGACATCGAATTCACCGGCCATCATCAGCACCATATTTTGCGGCTGATACCAGTCCTGATAATACTGCTTGGCCAGGGTCACAGGCGCAGTGCGGATCACCTCGGGTAGACCTATAGGATTACGCTCGGCCAGTTCACTGCCTTGATAACGCAGTTGCTCCAGGGCGCTATTGATCCTCTGCCCTAGCCCCTGACGCAGACGCCACTCTTCGATGATTACTTCCCGCTCGCGCTCAAACGCCTGGGGATCGAACGTCAACTTATGGCCCCATTGGGATAAGATTTTCAATCCCAACACCACTTGCTGCTCATCGGCGGCGGGTAAAGACAACTTATAGACGGTGGAAGCAAAGCTGGTGACCGCATTGACATGGCTGCCAAGGCTGATCCCCTGCTGCTCCAGCTGTTTAAAGCTTTGCTGATCTGCAAACGCCTCTGTGCCCTTGAACGCCATGTGTTCAACGAAATGGGCCAAGCCCTGCTGGGCGTCGGTTTCCTGCAGCGAGCCGGCCTTGACCAGCAGCCTGAGTTCCACATTTTGCCGCGGATCTTTCCTGGGCAGCAGCATCACCTGCAAACCGTTTTCCAAGGTATAAGTTTGCAGATCCGGCCTCAGTGGCAAGCTGCCCTCGGCGAGTGGTTGCAGTGACGTCGACTGTTGTTGTGACTGTGGTTTCGGCTCAGTAGTGCTTTGGCAAGCCAGCAGCAAACCGGCCAGCAAACATACTATCAAGGGTTTCATTTCAGGCCTCCCTCAGGCGGGTAATGTTGGCAGGTTGACATTGTTCATCCTGCTCCAGGGAAATAATCTCATCGGCCAGCTGATGCAGTGGCAATTGATGGCTAACCAACACTATGCAAGCCTTGGGCAACTCGGCGCGCAAGAGTTGCAGCAGCGAAGTGGCGGCGGCTATGTCCAGCGCCGAGGTGGTTTCATCCAGCAGGATCAGCTCAGGGGCGTTGAGCAGCAACCGGGCAAACATCACTCTTTGCTGCTCGCCGCCCGATAGCCGCTGCAGCCAGTTATCTGTGTGTTCGAGCGTGTCCTGCAGCTCCCCTAACCCCACCTGCTGCAACACTCGGCAGCAACGTTCGTCGCTAAACTTCTGAGTGGCAGCCGGATAACAGATGAGCGATTTGAGTGAACCCTCCGGCAGATAAAGGCGCTGGGATATCCAGCAGGGGCTGACCCGAGTTGCCAGTTTCCCGCAATAGCCATCCCAGAAGCCTGCCAGGGTTCGCAGTAAACTGGTTTTCCCGATACCGGAGCGGCCGTGCAGTACCAGCAGCTTTCCCGGTGTGAGTGAAAGGCGCAGTCTTTGCAGCAGCGGCCGACCATCCGGCAACAAGAGATCCAGACTGGCCTGCAACAGCGGCACTGCCTGAGGTTCAAGCACATTGACTCTTTTATCTGGGACACTATCGGTTGCAACTGAGGGCTTGGCGGCGACTGCCGCCTCGGGCCGCGGCGTATCGGCAAACAGACTGGCTTCAAAATGACTCAGACGCTCGACCGTAGCGCTCCAGCGCGCCAGGTCTTTATAGGCGTAGATAAACCAGCTGAGGGCACTGGCCACCTGGGTGAAAGCCATCTTTATCTGCATTAAACCGCCGAGCTGAATTGCCCCGGCAAGAAACTTGGGCAGAGCAAAGAATATCGGCGCTAGCATGGTGACCTGGCTGTACCCTGTTGTGAAGAAGGCCAGATTACGCTCCTTGGACATCAAGGCATACCAGTTACCGGCTACCCGGGAAAAGCTTTGCGCCAATGCCTGCTGCTCGCAGTCCTCACCTCGCTGACCGGCAATGGCCTCACTATGGTTACGACGCTGCACCAGAGCGATACGGAAATCCGCCTCGCGCTTTTGCTGCTGAAAGTTAAGCCGGTGCAATGGCCTACCCACCTTGTGGGTGATCAGGGTGCCTATCAGGGTGTAGAGCAGGCAGACCCACACCATGTAGCCAGGTATGGTCAGCTCAGCTGACCCCAAGGGAATGCTGATCTCGCCGGACAGCGTCCAGAGGATCACCACAAAGGAGCCTATGGTGAGTACAGAACGCAGGAAGGATAACAGCAGATCCAGCGAAGTCTCCACCAGCAGGAAAACATCCTCGGCGATGCGTTGATCCGGGTTGTCAGGCTCCTGCTGCCCAAGCTGGATTCGGTAATGGCGACTATCCGGCGACAGCCAACGGCTACAGAGATCCCGGGTCATCCATTCACGCCACTGAATGATCAATTTTTTCTTCAGGTAGTCGGCGTACACCAACACCAGCACCAAGGCGACTATGATCAGCATAAACTGCTGCAACAGGGGGTAAATCAGGCTGCCATCCAACTGCTGCAGCGCGTTGAAGAAGTCGCCGTTCCACTGGTTGAGCTGTACGCTGAACCACACCGAGGAGAGGCTTAAGGTCAACACCACCAGCAGTAATGCCAACGCCGGCAGCCGTTGCCGATTACACCAAAAGGGTTTTATCAAATGCCAGAACATGGCCAGATGTTTCATATCGGAAAATCCATCAATAGCAACGGGCGGCCGCTGGGCCGCCCGCCGAAGGGTCAGCTTAGTATTCGTAGTTCAACTGCAACCAGAACTGACGCCCCGGTTCATAGTTGAAATAGAGTTGATCCTGGTGAACAAAGGAGTCGTTGGCATTTTTACGGTTGAGCAGGTTATAGATCTCTACCGACACTGAAGCGCCTTTGGCAAATTCGGGCTGCCATTGCAGCTTGGTATCCCAACGGAAGGTCGAGGCAAAATCCACTTTGCTGTACTTGACCAGATCCTTGCCGGTCTCGGGATCGCGGAAATAACCATTCTGATCGCGACTGGCCTGCTCACGGCTGGAGGTCCAATGCAGCAGGTTATACCAGGTGAGGCCGTAGTCATCGAACTCGTGGGTCAGTTCCAGATCTATCTTCCAGGGCGCATTGAAATCTGTGGCCGGTAAATCGGCCGCAGCAATGACCTTGCCGTCATACCAAACCTTGTCGGCATCCACATTGAGACCGGATTCGAAATAGCTGTAACCCTGATCTTTTGGGGTGTTGCTCTTGGTTTCCTGCCAAGCGACCGAGAACTTGGCCTGGTGGTTCGCGCCCAAGAATTGAAGGGTTTCCCGATTCATCAGGGTGAAGATCACGCTGTCATGACTGGTGCTGCCGCTGTTGTCGAAGGTTCGAATGGCGCGCTGTTCATAATCATCAGTGCCGGGATACTTGTAACGGCTGCGCACTTCATCGCGGCCGTTACGGTGCACATAATTCAGCTTCCAGATGCTGTTGTCCCAAATCTGTTGAACACCGGCGGTAAACTCGTCGTTATAGGGCGTTTGCAGATCTTCCATCCCCTCATAGTCCCGGGTCGGCATCCAGTCGTTGTCGGCAGAGTTGGGTTTACAGTCAAAGTAGCAATGTACCAGGCCACCGTTTTGGCCGCTGTAGAGGGCGTAAGTCAACATGGAGCGCCCATAGTAACGGTTGGCCCCGGCGGTCAGCAGGGTGTTGCCGTCGCCAAACAGATTCCAGCTGCTGCTGAGTCTCGGAGCCAGGTTATTGCGATTGACAAAGCCGTCGTGATCCAGCCTTAGACCAGGCCTGAAGCTAAAATCGCCCCAGTTGATCACATCTTCAACATAGAGGGCGTACTGGCTATGAGTGCTCTTGTATCGGCCTTCAAGGAAGGCATCGAGACGCAGTTGTGACCAGCCCATCATCTCCAGGCTGCCGTCGTAGTTGTTGCGGTAGTAAGTCTTGTCCCGGTTGAACTCGGCGTCGGTGTAACTGGCTTCGCCCCCCAGGGTAAAGGTGTGGCTCATACCGGCCCATTTGAGGGGATCCCATTTCCACTTCAACTTGGCGGTACTGGTTTCCTGGGTAGAGTCCAGATCGCCCGGGCCTCCGGAGGAGTAGGAGCGATTGCTCTGCCAGTCCATCAATTGCACCCAGTAAGTCTGCTCGCCGGCACGCTTGTCTGTCATGCGGTTATAGTTGAGCGACAACTCCAGTGTCGAAGCGTCAAAGCCGTGCTCTATCTCCAGGGTAGAACTGTAGCCCTTGTGTTCATCGCGGTAGTCTGAATTGGCCACCCCGTTGAAGAACATGTCCGCTTCATAGGCCGAATAGGCCAGCGACAGATGCGCCGTGGTGCGTGGTGAAGCGTACCAGGAAAACTTGCTGAACAGATTGTCTGAGGTGCGCCGTTGATGCTTGAGGCCGCCGCCTGTCTTGAAGGCCACCAGCTCACCGTTGGCATCCAGTCCCACTGCGGTAGCAGGTACATTCATCATGGGGATTTTCGACTCACGCCGGGAAACCGAAGCCACAAAACCCAAATCGTCGGTAATGCCGGTTTCAAAGCTCAGGCCATAGTTGCGCTTGCTGTAATCCGTCTGGAATCTGGCCGGTTGTGACAGATCATTATTAGCCGAGTCGAACTGCAATTTGTCATCTATATGCACCTTGTTCCAACTGGCATCCGTTTGGCGGAAATAAACACTGGCGGCAGTTTCCCCTTGCCAACTGCGGGTTGTAGCATCCACTACCCCGCCGGTAAAACCACCGAATTCCACCGGAATATTGGCATCATAGAGGGTCACGCTGTCTATCAGGCGGCTGTCGACATACAGGCCCTGCTCATCGCTGGACAGGCGGGCATTGGTGACCACGCTGCCATCGACCGGATCCAGATCGTTATTGATGCTCATGCCATCGAGCAGGAAAGCATTTTGGTAGGCATTACTGCCGTGAATGGAAATGTCGGCGGGTTTGATCTCCCCTTGATTCAAACTGCTGTTGGCGCTGTTGGAAAACTGCACCGCTGGATTAGACCTGAGCAAGTCGGTCAGGTTACCGTCACCTGTTGGGCGTTTTTTAATATCTTCCCGGGTCAGGGTTTCATGTTGAGTCAGGCCATTGTCGGCCTGCTCTCTGACGATTATCTCCTGTTGATCAGCCACATCAACCTGTTGCGCCTGAGCTACCGGCACTAATGCCAGACCACAGACTGCAGCCGCGTGTTTCTTCATCCTCAATCCCTTTATTGTTAAAAACAGCGATGCCGGAGTTGAACCCGCACCACTAAAGTGTGAGGTTGGCCAAAATAACTTGATCAAATACAAATGACAATTGTTATCATTACTATTTGCTGATAATGTCTCAAATCATGTCAACATTCTGGTGATGATGTGCGCAAAACCACAGCATTCCAGACAAAAAATATTTTCATTCAGATGTTTACTAAAACAGCAGTATCTGTCTTGGCCGCCTGGGTATTACAGGTAACGGCCACGCCAAGTGACCTCAACGAGATCCACAAGGCCGACCGTCAGGGATTAAAGGCCAGCCAACACGCCCAGCAAGTCATAGAGAAACTCGATGATGAGCAGCAATCCCTGATCCAGGAAAACCGCCAACTCAAGCATGAAATCCAACTGGCCAGCCATTACCAAAAGCAATTACAGCAGCAGATAGGGCAACTGCACTCTGCTCTGGAGGAGCTAGGCGAGCAGCGTCGGCAACTGCGCCAGACCCGGATGCAGCTGGCCCCGATGATGGACGAAATGCTGCTTTCACTTACGCAACTGGTGCGGGCCGATCTGCCATTTCAGCAGCAAGAACGGCAGCAGCGTCTCGATAACTTGCAACTCCTGCTGCAAAGCGCCGAATTGAACCAGGGCGAGAAACTGACCCGGCTGTTGGATGCCTACCAGGTTGAGCTCAGCTATGGCTACAGTGTGGAAAGCTGGCAGGGCAAACTCGGCGACGGTCGGCTGGTGAATTTTCTGCGCGCCGGGCGCCTGGGGTACTTTTTCCTCACCCTGGATGGCAAGGCCGGTGGCCGCTGGCAGGGAGATAATTGGCAGGCGCTGGCGCCTGAGCAGCTTGGCAATGTCGCCGCGGCCATCCGAGTCGCCTCCGGAGATGGCATACCGACACTGCTGCAACTGCCTCTGATAGTGGAGGCATCATGAGCTTTTTGTCTTCCCTCACTCGCCAGAGCATGATGCGTCCCGCATTACTGTGGTCGCTATCGCTGTTGTCGCTCTCATTGTCCCTCCCCTGCCAGGCCGAAAGTCTGCAACAGGTGTTGGAACAGGTTCGCAGTGGCAGTCGCCAGGAACAAGTGGCCGCCGAGCGGCAAGAGAACCAAAGCCGTCAGAGCCTGGAGCAGGTGCGCAGCAACCATAAGAAACTGCAACAGCAACTCACCCGGACTCAGGCAAATAACCTGGAACTTGAAGACCAACTGCTGGCACTGCAGCAAAGCCTTAAGGACAAACAGGCGCAGCTCAACGCCGAGAAAGCCAGTCTCGACGGGGTGTTTCGCGCCATCCAGGAACATGAGCAGTTGCTGCTCACCACAGTGGCACCCCACAGCCTCTGGCGCCACGACAGCAGCGGCCTTGCCGAGATACCCACTGACCAACTTGGCCTGCAGCGACTGCAGGCGCTTTGGACCGCATTGACAGAACAAAGCGTATTGGCAGCCAAACCCATAGTGCAAAGCAGCGAAGGCCTCAATGCCGATGGCACCCCAGTGCTATTGAATGTCACCGAATATGGGCCTTTCAATGCCCTCAGCGACAAAGGCTGGGTACGCTACTTGCCGGCGCAGCAAAGCTGGCAACTGCTGGCAGAGCAGCCAAAGCTATCGACCACCCAGGGGAGTGTCTGGCTCGACCCCTCATTTGGCAAGTTGCTGCAACAGGCGGCAAACGCTAACGGCTGGTTCGACAAGCTCAAACCGGCAGGGATAGTCGGCATCTTTATCGGTCTGATAGCCCTGATAGCCTCAGGCATAGCCCTGAACCGCCTGTGGATACTGCGCCGCGAAAAACGGCGGCTGACCCAACAGCAGGCCAGCCAGCAAGTCAAGAGTGACAATGCCCTCGGCCGGGTGATGTTGGCGGCAACCGACTGCCCCGAGGAGCAACTCGAAGCGCGGCTCAACGCCGCCGTACTCAGCGAAGTCCCCCGCCTGACCCGTGGTACTGGCACCCTGGCGGTATTGGCGGGGATCCCGCCGCTGCTGGGGCTTCTGGGCACGGTTGGCGGCATGATTGAAACTTTCGATGTGATCACCCGTTTCGGCAGCAATAATACTGAACTGCTCTCGGGTGGTATTGCCGAGGCGCTGCTGACCACCCAACTGGGACTGATGACAGCCATTCCGCTGCTGTTGCTGCACTGCGCAGTCAAGAGCCAGAGTCGGCAACTGACCCAGATACTTGAGCAGGAAACGGCCGCTCTGGTGATATTGCAGCGCTTTGGTGGCACAGGTAACCCCGGGCAATGAGCGCCTTCTATGATTTTGTGCTGCAGGCCGGCGTCATCGTTTGGCTGATACTGCTGCTCTCTTGTCTGATGTGGTATCTGCTGCTGAAGGGCTTTAGCCGTATTCGCCGCCTGAGCCCCCGCTGGCGGGATGATGCAAATCAGCTGAGCGTCAGGCTTGCGCATTATGGCCTCTGGCAAAAGGCGCAGTTGCAACAAGCTTTTCTCAGCCGCGCCGCCCTGAGTCTAAGCGGCGGACTCGACTGGATAGATTCACTGATAAAGATACTGCCGCTGCTGGGGCTCTTGGGCACTGTCGATGGGATGATCAGCAGTTTTGCCGAACTTGGGCAACTCGATGTCCAAAAACAGCTGTCATCCGGGATCAGCTCGGCACTGCTGACCACACTGGCAGGCTTGGTGACCTCCTTGTCCGGGCTCTATCTGGCCTATCAGCTCAAGCAGAGCAATCAGCGGTTGCTGGCGGAGCTGCGCCGGACACTTTCGGAGTAAAAGATGCAATTCAAACACACAGATGATCAAGGTACAGAAGCCAATGTCGATCTCACTCCCTTGATCGACGTGGTATTTATCCTGTTGATCTTCTTTATCTTATCGGCGTCATTTCAGAAGAACCAGTCGCTGGAACTGGAACGTCCCACGGCTCAGGTGCAAGACAATCAGGATAAGCGCGCCATCTTAATCAGCATAGACAAACACAATGTGATCTGGCTGGAGCAGCAAGCCGTCAAGGCGGTTGAACTGCCTGCCAGGCTGAAACACACGCTGGCAAGTTCAGAGCAGAGTTCGGCCATTATCGAAGTGGATAAGCATGTCACCAGCGGCAAGCTCATCGAAGTGGTCGACAAAGTACGCATCGCAGGAGTCAATAATGTGGCCGTCGCAACCCAAGACCCCAGCTAACCAAACAGGACTGATTTTCACCAGTGCCATACTGATCAATCTGGCATTGGCCAGCCTGATCTATGCCCTGACGCTGGGACAGGGCGCGGCGCCGGTTAAACAGGTTACATTGGGCGGAGTCTACTTTCCCGAGCGGCAGGATAGCAAACCGCAAGAGCCCTTGCCTGAGGTTCGTCTCAGCGCTGCGCCGCTGACTTCCTCGCCACCGCCTCCGCCCATGACACTGGATCTCAGCGCGCTAGACGCCAACACAGGTATTCCTGTGCCGGATCCCCTGTGGCCGACGCCGGATGATATTCAGCAAATCCAACCACCGACGCTGAATTTCAGTCAAAGCGGCAGCGCTCCCGGCAGTACCATGCAGGCCAGTATAGCCATGGCGCAGGTGGTGTTTCAAATGCCGCCAGAATACCCGCTGCAGGCCAAACAGCGGGGCATTGAAGGACAGGTGACTCTGGATTTGGCGATCAACCCGGACGGTCGGGTGGAAGATATCAAGTTGGTGGATGAAACCCCCAGCGGCGTGTTTTACCGCTCGGCTTCCAGAGCCGTGCTCAGGTGGCGCTTCGCAGCGCCCAAACAGACCCAATGGCAACGGATAGTGATCAGATATGAACTTGAAAAATAGCTTGTTGTTTTGCTGCATTCTGTTCAGCGCGCCGCTGCTGGCGAGCAATGCACTGCAACGTTATCAGCAACTGCAGTTTCAATTGCAGCGGGATCCTGCTGCGGCGCTCAAGGCGATTGAAAGCTTTCAGCGTCAGTATGCCAAAGGCAGCGACAACGAACAGCAGATGTCGGCCTACCTGCATCTGCAGGCCTGCATCAACCTCAAGGACTATCTGTGCGCCGCGCAGCAAACCCGGCTGTTGCTGGCTTTACCCGTCACGGCATTGCAGCAACGGGATCTCTATAAGCTGGGTGCCCAGTTGAACTATCAGCAAAGCGAATACCGCCAAAGCCTCGAATACAGTAAGCAGTGGCTGCAACTGGCGAGCGAAATCATAGACCAAGAACAAGAACTCAAACCCGGCGCCACTGAATTTGCCACCATGCACTCGCTAGCCTCCTACGCCGAATTTCAGTTGCAGCACCTGCCAAAGGCCACTGAGCAGATGCGTCTGGCACTGGATTGGGAAGTCACCGAAACCCGGCAACACTTTCTGCAGTCCCTATATCAAAGGCAGCAGCGTTTGCCGGAAGAAGAGCAACTGTTGAGGCAGATGATCGCCGCCTATCCGGATCGCCCACTATATTGGGAACGCCTGGGCCATAACCTGCAGCAACAGGGGCAAGAGCAGGAATCACTCAATGTCCTCAGCTCGGCCTATAAGGCCGGGCAGTTGCCCACTCGCAGTATTCCACTGCTGGCACAGTTATTGATGCTGCATCAGGCCCCCGGCCGAGCGGCAGATCTGCTGGAGCAACACAGCGAGGCACTGGCACAACACTCCAGCTATAAGCCGCTGTTATCTCAGGCCTATCTGTTGTCACGTCAAAGAGACAAGGCGCTGAGCCTGCTGCAGAAATCAAACGAAACCCAAGGGCAGAAATCGCTGCCGCTACGGGCACAATTGGCTTACAGCCTGGGGCAATGGCCGCTGGCACAACAACTGTTATCACAGCTACGGCAGCAAGATGCAGATAACCGCTACTGGCAGCTGTTGCTGGCCCTGAGCCACTACGAAGCCGGGCAGTTACAACAAGCCAAAACCTTGCTTAAAGCGATAAATCAGGGAGAGTACCAGACGACGGCGGCTCAGTGGCTGAATCAAATAAACTACCTCACGGACGGCCCCTGAGGCTCTATCAGGTTTGCTGCAAAATGTGATTAACCAAGCAAAACAGTCAAGTTTTATTTGCCTAAGCTTGGCTAAATCTAAAGATGCTTTTATTATGCATGTAAATAGATAACACAGAGAGCATCCTATGTCAGCGCAAATCTCCCTCGAACGCAGAGTCGGCGAACTGGTCGCCGAAGACTTCCGTAACGCCCATGTTTTCAGCCGTTTTGGTATCGACTTTTGCTGTGGCGGTGGCCGTTCATTGGCATCGGCCTGCGAGCGAGCCGGCGCCGAGCCTACCGAGGTGTTGCACGCCTTGAGCCAACTGGCCGCAGAGGGCACACCGGACGATGCCTTGGCCAAATTGCCACTTGGTGAGCTTATCGAGCATATCGAAGCGACCCACCACAAGTACATACGCGATACCGCACCGCTGCTGCTGGAATATGCCCAGAAGATGGTGCGAGCCCACGGTGAGCATTATGAAGAGATCAAGCCCTTGGCCGGTTGGATCCGCGCCCTGATGGACGACCTCTTACCCCACCTGCAAAAAGAAGAACAGATACTGTTTCCGGCCATTCGCGCCCTGAGTCAGGGGCAAGAGTTCAACGCCTGTTTCGGCCATATAGGCAATCCTATCCGGGCAATGGAATATGAGCATGATGAGGCGGGACAAATTCTGGCCAAGCTGCAGCAGTTGACCAATCACTACCAGGCTCCTGAACATGCCTGTACTACCTGGCGGGTATGCTATGCCACCTTGGCCGAGTTTGAAGCCGATCTGCACCGTCACATCCACCTGGAAAATAACCTCTTGTTTCCCAAAGCTCTGGCACTGGTGAACTGAGGGCTGTTCAAATCCCGGCTGACTTGCTACAACTGCAGTAACAGCAGTAAACAAGGGGTCAGTCATGCCGGTTACAGGTTTCATTCTGGACGATATTGAAAATCTGCGTGAGTCTGCCGCAGTGGAGTTCAAGCTCGCCGCCGGACGCCACGGCAAGGGCGCACTGCCACAAGCGCTGTGGGAAAGCTACAGCGCCTTTGCCAATACCAATGGTGGCGAGATCATTCTCGGTGTCAGGGAGGAAAAGGGCGAGTTTTTTATCGAAGGGATAGCCGAGCCCAGGCCCCTTATCGATGAAGCCTGGAAGATCCTCAATAATTCGCAAAAGATCAGTGCCAATATTCTTGGCCCGGCCGACATTCAGCTGATAGAACTGGCCGGTAAGCAGTTGCTCCGCTTTCGGGTGCCTCAAGCAGACTACAGCCAGCAGCCAGTCTATCTGGGGACAGAAGCGATTGGCGGCACCTATATCAGGGTTGGAGATGCTGATATGCGCGCCAGCCCGGCGCAGGTAAAACGTATGTTAAGACGCAAACAAAGACACAATACTCAAGCCAGCCAGAGTTCCAGGGTCAAATAACTTCCCACCAAGGCAATAGCCGAGCCCATGAGCTGCACCGCCCGTTTGCGCTTGCCATCCGGGTTTATCAAACTGCCAATGGTCACTCCAGCGACATGAATCGCCGCCGTCCCCAGTATAAAGCCCATGGCATAAATACCAGGCCTTGCCAATTCAGGCATTTCGGCGCCGTGGACATAACCGTGAAACAAAGCAAAAACACCGACAAAAGCCATGCCAAAAGAGATAGGCATTTCTCGATTGAGGGCTATAACCAGCCCCAGCAACAATACCGACAGCGCTATGCCGGGCTCAACGAAGGGTATAGGGGTAGCGAGCATCCCCGTGATAGCACTCAAAGTCATAAAAAACAGAAATGCCAACGGCACTGACCAGATGGCGCTGCGCCCGAGCTGAGTGCTGAAAATACCGACACTGAGCATAGCCAATAGATGATCAAATCCCAACAGGGGATGATTGAATCCATCCCAGAAACTCCCATCCGCATGCAGCTCGTGAGCTGAAACCGGCAGGCTCAGCAGCAACAAAAACAGCATGATTATTCGAGATGGCATAGGTTAAATCTCAGGCACTAACTGTAAACTATTATACACTAGCATCAAGCCGGTGTTAGTAAAATGATAAGAAATAAGTTAATGCGCGCCTTGATGGCAAACAATTGTTTCAATAAGTTGCATTCAGTGAATGTACCCTGGATATACAGACCTAGCCAATCAAAAACAACCAATTGATTATAAATAATATATTGTCAGATCCACAGATGGACTACAGCAAAAGTGTCAATTCACTTAGGGAACTAAACTGTATGTGAGGCAGTAAGGTATTAGCCGCTCTGCAGTTGTCAGCGGCAAAAGCCGGATTGAGCCAAGCAGCCTGACAGCCGGCCTTACGGGCACCTTCGACATCAGTCAGCGGGTGGTCACCGACATGCAGCAACGCCTCAGAGGGTAAGGCCAGACGCTCGGCGGCAAGCTGGAACATATCTCCCCAAGGTTTGCGTCTGATGCCATTGCCCGGATGCAGCACAAACTCAAACATCTCTCCCAGACCAATTCTGCCGGCATCCACATTGCCATTGGTGATCCCAACCAGGCGAAAACGCTCAGCCAATTGCGCAAGTAAGGCGAGCACTTCCTGTGACACCCTAAAGTCGCTGCGCCGCTCAAGGAACAAGGCCAGACCCGCTTTCGCGCCCAGTTTTGCCTTGTGCTTATCATATCCCAGTATCTCCAGCCCGGTTTGCAATAGCGCCAATCGCGCGGCACTGGTGTCATGGGTCAGCTCGGCTTGCTGCAGCAACAGCTGGCGCTTCAATGCCCGCCAGTCTGCGGCCTGCCAATTGCCGCTTCGGGGGTATTCTTTGGCCAGCCACTCGAGCAATGTGCCTTCAGCGGCAGCGATAATGGGCCGGTTATCATAGAGGGTATCGTCGAGATCAAAACTGATGGCTTTAATAGCGCCGGGGCGAAGAAACACCTGCATCATTTGTCCTTTTTGGCTCTGGGGTGAGCGCCGTCATACACCTTGGCCAGATGCTGAAAGTCCAGACTGGTATATATTTGGGTGGTCGCCAGATTGGCGTGTCCCAGCAACTCCTGCACCGCCCGCAAGTCGCCGCTGGATTCCAGCATATGGGTCGCGAAGGAATGCCTGAGTTTGTGGGGATGCACCCTGGCGGATAGCACCTGCTCCCGCCCCCAGCGCGCCATGCGCGCCTGAATACTGCGATGCGCCAAGCGCTTGCCCTTGGCGGTCACGAACAGCGCCTGATCTTCACAGGGAATATCCCGGCGGTAATCCAGCCATTGTTGCAATGCGGCAATGGCGACCGAGCCCACAGGCAGCAGCCGTTCCTTGCCACCTTTACCCATCACCCTGATTTGCTGCTGGGCGAAATCCAGTTGCGGCACATCCAGCGAAGCCAACTCGGCCAGACGTAACCCGGAGGAGTAACACAGCTCCATCATCGCCTTGTCACGGGCACTGAGGGGATCTGTCACCTCAATATCCAGCAGATGGTTGATGCTGTCGGCGTCGAGATTCTTGGGCAGCGGCTTATTCTGTTTCGGGGCGCTCAGTTGCCGGGCGGGATTACTCTTGACCAGCTCTTCGAGCAGCAGAAATTCGTAGAACTGCTTGACCGCCGACAGGCACAGAGACAAAGAACGCGGGCTGAGCCCCTGACGATGTAACTTGGCCAACACAGCACTCAACTGGGGATCGGTTACCTGATCCCAATCAATATCCTGCGGCAACAGCCCGGCAACCCGTTGCAGTTCGCGCAGATAGTTGCGGGCTGTGTAAGGAGACAGCTGCCGCTCGGCACTGAGATGGCGCTCGAAGCGGCCAAGCCAGGGAGAATCCTGTTTAACGGCCATCAGAGCTTGGGCAGCAGATGGTCCAACAGCTGCCGCAACTGATCCAGCAGCATATTGTCCATCTCCGGATGGAAGTGAGTCACATCGGCACTGGCGATAGCAAAGATCACCTGGCCATTTTGCTCCGACAGCCGTGCCAGTGACACTGAGCCGACTTCAGAGCCGAACAAACGCTTGGACTCCTCCTTGGTCAAGCGACCAAAGTAATAGCCGTGCTGCAGGCGCTTACGCCAGATGGCCGAGAGTTCTGAGTCGATATCATGCACGGTAATCAGGCGTACATGGCTGAAGTTAAAGGCTTCTTTAAGCTCGGCGCACAACACTTGCCTAAGCTCGCCCATATCTTCGCAATCGAGCAGCTTCAATGAAAGCTGGGTGTTAAAGCGAAAGATTTTCTCATTGCGGCTGGCCATGCCAAGCAGCGCGGTGATCTCCTCTTCCAACTGTTGTACCCGGCTGCGCAGCAGCTCCTGCCGCCGCTCCACCAGAGAAACTGTGCCACGCTCGCCGTGGGGCAGACGCATAGCCAACAGCAGCTCGGGATGACGGCAGAAAAACTCCGGATTATCCAACAGATATTCACGAATGATCTGCTCATCAAAAGGTGGATTGAGCTTAGCTTTGGCGTCTGTCATATCTGTATCTGTCCGTCGTATACCTGTTCGGCCGGGCCTGTCATCCACAGCGGCTTGCCCTCACCGTCCCATTTGATTGTCAGAGTGCCGCCGGGCAGGTCGACCCGCACTGTATTGCCCAGCTTGCCCTGCAGTTGGCCCACCACAGCAGCCGCGCAGGCACCACTGCCACAGGCCAGGGTTTCAGCGGCGCCGCGCTCATAAACCCTGAGCTTGATATGACCCTTGTTGAGCACCTGCATAAAGCCGACATTGACCCCTTTGGGGAAGCGTTCGTGGTTGGTCAGTTGCGCGCCGATAACATCGACATCCGTGGCAGCCACATCCTCGACTTCCAGCACGCAGTGGGGGTTACCCATGGAGACTGCACCGCAGAGGAAGGTTTGCCCTTCGGTAGGCAACAGGTAGGTCTTTTCGGCCTTTTTGGCCTTGAAGGGGATCCGCGCCGGATCCAAGATAGGTACGCCCATATTGACGGTGACATTGCCATCGCGCTCCAGGCGCAGGGTCATCTTGCCGGATGAAGTGCTGACCTTGATTTTGTATTTCTGGGTCAGGCCCTTGTTGCGAACAAAGCGGGCAAAGCAGCGGGCGCCGTTGCCGCACTGTTCGACCTCGCTGCCATCGGCATTGAAGATACGATAATGAAAGTCCAGATCCGGATCATAGGGCGGCTCGACCAGCAGCAGTTGATCGAAACCGATACCGAAGTTGCGGTCGGCCAGGCGCCGGATCTGCTCCGGCGAAAAGTACACATTCTGAGTCACGCCATCGACGACCATAAAGTCGTTGCCCAGACCATGCATCTTAGTGAAGTGGATCAAGATTACTCCTAGGTTCCAACGCCTACAGCGGGAAAGTACTCACACTAGTTTACGGCAGCAAGTGCTCACCTTGCCACAGTTGTTCCAGCTTTTCCCGTTCACGCACCAGATAATGTTCACTGCCATCGACCATGACTTCGGCCGCTCGCGGACGGGTGTTGTAGTTGGAGGACATCACAAAACCATAAGCGCCGCTGGAACGCACCGCCAGCAAGTCTTTAGCTTGCAGCACCAAGGCGCGTGATTTACCCAGAAAATCCCCGGTTTCACACACTGGGCCGACAATGTCGTATTCCCGGCTTTCACCCTCTCTTGGCTGCACCGGGATAATCTGCTGCCAGGCGCTGTAGAGTGACGGCCGGATAAGGTCATTCATGGCACCGTCCACTATCGCAAAATGCTTGCCGGCATTCTCTTTCTGGAACAATACCTGGGTGACAAAGATCCCGGCATTGGCGGCAATCGCCCTGCCCGGTTCGAAAATTAGCTTCAGTGGTCGTTCACCCAGACGCTCGAGCAATGCGGCGGCATACTTGTCCGGTTGTGGCGGGGTTTCTTCATCATAAGTGACTCCCAGACCGCCGCCCACGTCCAGATGCTCAATCACTATGCCTTTTTCTGCCAGCCTATCGATCAATGCCAGCATTCTATCTATAGCATCGAGAAACGGCCTGAGTTCAGTAAGCTGTGAGCCGATATGGCAGTCGGCGCCCTTGATGGCCAGGTGCGGCAAGGATTGCACCTGCAGGAAGGCTTCCTCGGCTTCATCCATGGCGATGCCGAACTTGTTTTCTTTCAGGCCGGTGGAGATATAGGGGTGAGTACCGGCATCCACATCTGGGTTGATCCGCAACGAAACCGGCGCCTGTTTACCCAAAGAGCCTGCCACTTCGTTGAGCAGTTCAAGCTCGGCGCGGGACTCGACGTTGAAGCAATATATGCCCAGCTCCAGTGCCAGTTTCATTTCTGCCGCTGTCTTGCCAACACCGGAAAACACCACCTTGGCCGGATCGCCACCTGCGGTGATTACCCGGGTCAGTTCTCCGCCTGAGACAATATCAAAGCCACTGCCAAGACGCGCCAACACATTGAGCACCGCCAGATTGGAGTTGGCCTTGACCGCATAGCAGATAAGGTGTGGATGAGTGGCCACGGCTCTGTCAAAGGCATGCCAATGGCGCTCCAATGTTGCCCGCGAATAGACATACAAAGGCGTACCATATTGAGCCGCCAAATCGGCTACGGCGCAGTCTTCGGCATACAGAGCCTGAGCTTGATATTGAAAATGATCCAATTAGTTTTCCTCTGTCGATTGCTGGGGTTGCTCGGTTTGTTCCGTCTGGGATTGGTTGTCCGGCAGATCCGGGCTCTTGTAAAGCACGCCTTTTTGACCACAACCAAGCAGCAACAGGCTAGCAAGCATCAGGGATAAAAACAGTCTCATTTTACTCAACATCTGGGCAGCAGGATTACATTAGCCTTATAATCGCATTCATCTTGATGAAAGCAAAGGACAGATATTCCATGGCCATGACAGATACCGAATATCATCAGCTCGCCGATGAAATGTTCGACCGGATAGAAACCGCAATTGAAAATGCAATAGATGAGCAGGATGCCGATGTTGATATCGACGCTTCAGGCAATGTACTGCAGCTCGAGTTCGCCGACAGCTCCAAAATCGTGATTAACAAACAGGAGCCGCTGCACCAGATCTGGGTAGCAACCCGTTTCGGTGGTTATCACTTTGGCTATGTCGACGGTAAATGGATAGATGAGCGCAACGGCGGCGAGTTTATGCCCTTCGTCAGAGAGTCCATCAGCCGCCAGGGTGGTATAGAACTGTCGTTCTGATGATTTAGGGGCGGTCAGAACTCTGTCTGCGCCGCCCTTGCCGTGACCCCAAAAGGCACCACATCCAGATTACCGCTCTGGCGCACCAGGCGGAAAAACTGCGGAAAGTTGAACTGATTTTTAAGGTTCAGTACTTCACCGAAGGCGTAATGCTGGGTGACAGTATTAACCAATTCACTGACATCCGGATTGCTGTGCACATAGTGGCTCAAGCCATTTCCTTCATCCAGTACAAACACATCCAACTCATCTTCCCGGCTGCGCAGGAAATACTGGATCACTCCTTTCACCGCATAGTTCTGGATAACCTCGGGCACCTTGACCCAAGGATCGTTGGCAAGCTCGGGCCTTGGCAGACTCTGTAGCTCGCCCCTGGCCAACTGACGATAGAGGGACTTCACATCGCTGAGATCCCGGTAACTCATGCCCTTGGCATCGAAAAACAGGCCATATTTCTTTTCACCCAGCTGTAATGGCTGCACTAAAGTCTTGGACGGACAGGCGTCTTTTATCAGTCGGTGCACCTGCTTGAGAATATCCACTACAGTTTGTTCCAGCTGGGACTGCAGCTTTTGCGAGGCGCTGACGACATCGAAGGCCACCTGTTGTGGCGCCCTTCTCATACCTGGAGTGGCAAAGGCAATGGCCTCCAATAGCGCCTGCTCACCGCTAAAGCTATGACAATGCCATTCCCCCCAAGAATTAAGGCTCATCAGTTGCACCGAACCCAGCAAACTGGCTGCCGGTTTTCCTGTCGCCAGCAGGTTGCTGCCCATGAGTTCCAGCATCAAGCTTTGACCCTGCCAATGCTCGCTGGGGTCCTGCTCCAGATTAAGAATCCACACCAACTTGCGATAATGCCAAGGCTGACACAGATCCAGTTTCGACCCCCGCCATTGCTTGTCTTCGGTATAAGGCAATAGCCGTTCGGCAACCTGGTTAAGACGCCGACACCGTAGACGACCCGCGCGATACTCAAACCAGCGGCTGTTGGCGGTAGCCACCCCGTTGAGGCAAGCCCAAATCATCAAAGAGGCGGCATCATCGGCCTGATAGATGGCCACCTCGCCCATAAACTGTCGCGGCTCCGGCGATAGACGATAGAGATGACAGCGGCCATCCTGCTCGCTGCGAACTATGGTCAGATTCGGCTCAGCCAGCGACTGACTCCAAAGCCGGTTGAGCCGCAGGATCTGCTGCTTGTCCTCGCTGAAATAGGTGTGTAACTTGCGGGTCAACAGCCCCAAGTCTTCTACTTTAAAGTACTCGCTCAGCCTGTGAGTCGAAGCGAAATGCAAAAGAGTTTGGTAGCTGGCCAGCATCAACTCGTTAAGTTGAGCGTTGAACCACTGCAACTGCCCACTGTGCCAATGTTCGCAATCATCCAGAGTAATCAGCAGACTCTGGGGCCATTCCCACTGCTCCACCAATTGCTTGAGTTTGTGGTAGCGCCAATCGTGACACTGCTCGACATCACTGAGCCTGATACCACATTTGAGGTAAAAACAGCGGCGCACTATCTCCAACCGACGCTCGTCTCCCACTTTAAGCAGATAAGACTCTATATATTGATACAGGAGCAGATAGGCATCGTTGGCGTTGGAAAAGTCACCGGCCAGAGTTCTCAACCACACCCATTCACTGACCAGGTTGGTTTGTGGATAATTACTGGCATAAGCTTCCAACAGCAGTACCTTGAGCAAGGCCTTGTGCGGCTTGTCCAAGCCTTTGTAGAGCTGCCATAAAGAGGCACCAAAATACTCATTGGCGGGTAGTTGGTGCATATCACCAAGAAACAGAAAATCGCTGCAAGGCTCGGCATTGGGCCACCAGGCGACCGTCTTGCCGGCCAGGCGGATATGGCTGCGGTAGAACTCTTCCAGCAGCAACCAATGTTGGGCGCTGCCGCTGTGTTCATGCCCCAGCAGCTCCCACTCGGCATCCTGATTGCAAGTGTCGTCACGGCAAAACTGCCGCGGGTGTACCAGATAAAAGTTCACTTCAAATTGAAAGCCGGCAAACCAGCGGGTGAGTTTGAGGCTCTTGTCCCGCAGCAACTCTACTTCCTCTTGTGTCAGCCCGGCGTCATAGACTAACCAGACATCCACATCGCTCTTGGGATTCTGGCCAAAACTGGCGGTACTGCCCATTACGTAAACCCCTTCCAGCACAGGACTGGCATGCAGGGTATCCTCGAACTGGGGTAACGTTAGGGTAGCGAGCGATTCCTTGAGCTCAACTGAGAGTTGGAACCCCTTGACTCCGCATGGCGTCAAAGGGCTGTTATATCCTGGCAGTCGGCTGTGGTGCTGATGCAGCAACAGGGGGATCAGGTTAAACAGATGCCTTTGCAATGGGGAAAACAGCGCCTGAGCACGAGCCAAACGCACTCGATTGAGGCGCTCGGCGTATTCGGCGTATTGTCGCTGACGCTCGGTCATCCAAATTTCACTATCCCTGAACCAGTTGGATGATCATGCTAACACTTTTGCGGTAGCAGGCAAGTAATGAGATCAAGATCACACTATTTGGCAAAAATTTAACGTGCCCACTTCAAAGATTGAGCAGCGTTCGGTGCCATTCTCCAATGGGCAATGTTAGCATTGGCGCATTTAACGTACTCTCACGGAAAAGATTGGCATGTCAGAAAATCGCATTCGCATAGCAACACGTAAAAGCCCTCTCGCCATGTGGCAGGCAGAATTTGTCAAAGCCGAGCTGGAACGCATTCACCCCGGGCTGACAGTAGAACTGCTGCCAATGAGCACCAAGGGTGATGTCATCCTGGATACTCCTCTGGCCAAAGTAGGCGGCAAGGGGTTGTTCGTTAAAGAGCTGGAAGTCGCCATGCTGGAAGACCAGGCGGATATCGCAGTGCACTCCATGAAAGATGTGCCGGTTGAATTCCCGGAAGGGCTGGGGCTGGAAGTGATCTGCGAACGTGAAGATCCCCGTGATGCCTTCGTTTCCAACAGCTACAAGAGTATAAATGAACTGCCTCAAGGCGCGGTTGTCGGTACTTCAAGCCTGCGCCGTCAATGTCAGCTCAGAGCCCGTCGCCCGGACCTTATCATCAAAGATCTGCGCGGTAATGTGGGAACCCGTCTGGGTAAGCTGGATGCCGGTGAATATGATGCCATCATTCTGGCTGCCGCCGGGCTTATCCGCTTGAAACTGTCAGAGCGTATTGCCAGTTTTATCAGCGCCGAAGAATCACTGCCGGCCAACGGCCAGGGTGCTGTCGGCATTGAATGCCGCACTAATGATGAGCGGGTAAAAGCCTTGCTGGCACCGCTTGAACATAAAGAAACCCGCTACAGGGTATTGGCCGAAAGAGCGATGAATACGCGTCTTGAAGGAGGTTGCCAGGTACCTATCGGGGCCTATGCCGAGATCCAGGGCGAACAACTAACCTTGAGAGGTTTGGTAGGTAATCCTGACGGTTCTGAAGTCATTTCAGGAGTGGTAAGTGGTCATCAAGACGAAGCGGTAGCCTTGGGTAACGCCCTGGCAGAAGAACTGCTGAGCAAAGGCGCCAAAACCATATTGGATGCCGTTTACGGCAAATAACAAGGCGGCACTATGAAAGTGTTGTTGACGCGCCCTGAGGGGCGCAATCACGCCATGGAACAGGCGCTGGCAGAAAGGGGCATACCTTTTATGGTGACCCCTCTCTTGGCAGTCGAGGCCATGGAAGACAAAAGTATCTCCCCTACCGAGGTGCAGGATGCCGACATCATTGTATTTGTCAGCACCAATGCGGTGCATTTCGGCACTCAGGCGCTGAATGCCTCATGGCCGTCACACATTCAATATTTTGCCGTCGGCGAAGCCACTTTTGAGGCCTTTGCACATTATGGCATTCAGGGGCATAAGGCTCCGGATGACAATCAACAGACCGAAGGCCTGTTAACCCTGCCAGGACTGCAACCCGAAGTAGTAAAACACAAGAAAGTGGTCATAATTCGGGGCAACGGTGGCCGGGAAGTACTGGGAAAAACACTTCAGCAATATGGCGCTGTAGTCAAGTTCTGGGAGGTCTATCGCCGCACCTGCCCTTCCTATGATGCAGTACAACTGGTCAAGGAATGGCAAGCCTTCGGGATAGACACCATAGTGATCAGCAGTGCAGAAAGCCTGACGAACCTTATCCGGCTGCTGCCAAAAGAGTATTTTGCTTGGCTGCAAGCATGTCATATTATAGTTCCCAGCATTCGGGTGGTAGATAAGGCCGTCGTCGCCGGATTAACTCAGGTGACTGATGCTACGGCGGCCAACAGTAAGGCCGTACTCAAGGCATTGAGGCTTTAGTTTCCCCCCTCCCGATTTCCAGCCCTATTGTCGCGTTAAAGGACTGCATTAATGGATAACAGCAAGCCAGAAGTCGGGAGCGATACCCCCGCACTGCCTACCCAGCCCCAGGATCTCACAGAGCAAGATACCCCTGTGGCGACAGCCAAGCACAGCTCATTGCTCCTGAAACTAACCCTACTATTGAGCCTGTTGCTGGCACTGCTGGCCTGCGCCACAGGTGCTTATCTCTTTTGGCAACTGCAGCAACAGCAAACCGCCAATGCGCAGCTGGCAACGACCCTCGAACAAGTCAAACAAGCTCCGGAGGCCAGATTGCAGGCACTGGAGCAGCAACTGAGAAGCGACCTGCAACAAAATCAACAGCAACAAGGTGCCATAGAACAACTGCGCGATGCTCAACAACAGATGCAAACCCGTATCGCTACCCTTGCACAACGTAGTCCCAACCATTGGATGGCGGCTGAAGCCGAATACTTGGTGCGGATGGCGGGACGTAAACTGTGGCTGGAGAAAGATCCGCAAACGGCAACTGGCCTGTTACAGGCCGCCGATGAGCGTATTGCTGCCATGCAGGAGCCATCTCTTATGCCGCTGCGTCGCGCCCTCGCCAACGATATGGCGGCGGTAAGCGCCATCAAGAATACCGACATCGCAGGTACTGTTTTCACCCTGGATGGCATTATCACCAAGCTGGACAAGCTGCCGCTTAACCGTGTCGGCAGTCAACAAATAGAGCCGGAAACTGAAAGTAAAATGTCTGACTCTATTGGTGACTGGCAGAGCAACCTGGCCAAGACCTGGAGCGCGCTGAAGGAAGACTTCTTCACTATTCGCAAAATAAGCTCAGATATCACACCTCTGCTATCTCCCCAGCAGGAATGGTACCTACTCGAGAATATCCGCAATAAACTACTGCAGTCACAGCTGGCCCTCTACCAATATGATGAGCTCAACTACCGCCAATCATTGGCCATGGCCCGCAAATGGATCCAACAATATTTCGACCTTGATGATCCGCGCACCGAAGAAGTGCTGACTGCAATTAATGCTTTGTCCAGTCTGCAGCTGGATCCTATCAGTCTGACTAAATTTGAATCCAGCGCCCAGCTCAAGCAGTTGGTCACCTATGGCGAACTCATGCCGGGGGCCGAACTATGATAAGAGTACTCATCTATCTGGTGATTATTCTGGCAGGCGCCTGTCTGAGCCCACTCTTAGCCGGTAAGACGGGTTATGTTTATATCGCCTTCCTGGACTGGCAACTGGAAACTAACCTGCTGTTTGCCGTTATGGCACTCATCATATTCTTTGCCCTGTTGCAGCTACTGGAATGGCTGCTTGTCACTGTGCTGAATCTGGTGCTTAACAGTCGCTACCTGCCGCGGCGCTGGCGCCGCAATGCTGCTCGTAAGCACACGCTCACTGGCGCCCTGGCACTGGCAGAAGAAGATTGGCCTGCGGCCGAAAAGGCGATGCAAAAAGGTGCCGAAGCCGGTGAACTGCCCGCTCTTAATTATCTGGCAGCCGCCAGAGCGGCCCAACGACAGTTCAAGAATGAAGAGCGGGATGAATACCTGAATAAGGCGGCCCAATTGCCACTGGCAACCCAAGCGGTCACCACCACCAGAGTGCGCTACTACATGCAGCAAGGCGAGCTGGAAAAAGCCCGCGAGCAGCTGGATAAACTACAACCCAGCAGCAAGAGTAAAGCGCCGGTACTGCAACTGGCCTTGGAGCTTTATCAGAGCCAGTTAGACTGGCAGGCCCTAAAACTACTACTGCCGACGTTACGTAAAAAACAACTCCTGGATAATGAAGAGTATGACCTCCTGAACCAAAGAGTAAATAATGCTCTGCTGGCCCAGGCAGCCCTTCGCAGCGAACAGGAACTGGAAAAATGTTGGCACTGGCTTAGCCGTCAGGAACGCAGCCAACAAGCCAATATGGCACAATATGCTTTGGGTCTGGCCGGCTTCAACCGCCGTGACGAAGCCCTAAAACTGCTGAATAAGGCGCTGAAAAAAGAACCTTGCGCTGCGGTTTTGGGAGTGTTGCCGAAAATTTTTGAGCCGCAGGACAACGAAACCCTGAAACTGCTGAAAAATTTGGAGCCCAAGCTCGAAAATCATGCCGACTACCAACACTGTATGGCACAAATCCATGAGCTCTGCCGTGAATTCAGCCTGGCCCGCACGGCATGGGAACGCTTGTGTCATTTACTGCCCCGCAAAGAGTACTGGCTCGCCTTAGCCAAACTTCAGGAACAGTTAGCCGATCATCAAGGGGCTTTCAAGAGCTATAAGCAAGCCGCCAAGTGCGACTAATCGATAGATCTTTTCGTAATAAAAAAGCCACTTATTTAGTGGCTTTTTTATTAATCATCACAAGATTATCCGCACACATACTGTAACCGCATGAATGCGAGACAGATTCTAAGATGTGGACATTTTGTCCCACCCTCATATAACTTTACAACCATTAACGTCACATATTTGACAGTCTTTGTTTCAACCCCAGACTTAATAATTAATACCTTTAACTGACGCTCATGGGCACAAAGTGACCTTGCCGTCAGTATATGCGTGCAAAGGAGTATGAGTTATGGGCGTCGCAATCAGTAAGCAAGACGCGGTTGTCACCAATCTGGTTGGACAACTCAAGGCCAAGGACGAAAATGGCAATATCCGCGATCTGAGTATCGGGGATGTCATTCGCAATGGTGAAGAGATCATCTTCACTGCAAATGATACTTTCACCATAGAATATGCTGACGGTACCCAGCTGACAGAGCAAAATGCCCAGCCCAACACTCAACCTCAGTCAGACAGCGCCGCTGTTGATGGCGCCCAATTTGCCAATGAAGGGGTCGATGCCGAAATAGCTGCATTACAGGCACAGATACTTGCAGGTGATGACCCTACCGCTAACCTGCCCGCTACAGCTGCCGGTGCCGGGACAGCTGGAAACCAGGGCGGATTCGACTATATATCCGTAGCCAGGGATGGTTCTGAAGTATTGGCGAGCGCAGGTTACGATACCAGTGGCTTTGAGCAAACCACCATCACCACCCAAGAAGAAATATTACTTGATGATCTTCCCCTGACTGGCCCTACACTCACCAGTAGCGCAGCCACACTCTCAGATGCCAACCTACCGACAGGAACCACGCCATCACCCGCGGCCTTGACCCAAACCGGTAACTTGAGCTTCAGTGCCGCGGCTGGCGTAGCCAGCTTGACCCTGGATGGGATTGCCATTGTCTCTGGCGGCGTATTTAACGGCCCTGTCAGTATCAATACCGAATATGGCGTGCTCACCATCAATGCCGTTGACCTGATAAACGGCAATATCAGCTATAGCTTTACCCTCAATTCTGCAGTTGACCACAGCCTCAGCGATGACTTCTCTGAGGCCTTCAACCTGATATTGACCGATCTAGAAGGAAACAGTGTCGGGAATACCCTTACCATCTCGGTACTGGATGACGCTCCAAGTGGCCAGGATGACATCAACAGCGTAGATGAAGACTCACAACTGGCCATTAGTGGCAATCTGCTCGATAACGATGTTCAGGGCGGCGATACCGCACAGGTGACAGCCGCCGGCAGTGGCGGCAACCTCGATAATACCGTGTCCAATCAAAGCCTTGTTTCCGGCAACTACGGCCTGCTGACCCTCAATGACGATGGTAGTTACAGCTATCAAATAAACTCTGCAGCACAAGCAGTTCAGGCGCTCGCTCAGGGAGAATCCCTGACGGAAGTCTTCTCCTATCTGTTGACAGATGCCGATGGCGATACCAGTGTCCAAACCTTAACGATCACCATAACGGGTACCAATGATATACCTGTGATCAGCACGCCCCAGCCAGGTGAAGCCGATGGTACAGTGCGAGAAGCCGGTCAATTTGATGATGGTAGCATAGACCCCGGAACCCCAGGCGTCAGTGGTCAGCTCAGTGCCAGCGATGTGGATAATGGTGCCGTGCTTGTTTGGTCCGGCAGTGCCGACAGCCCCTTTGGCAACTTCAACATAGATGCCGCCAGTGGTGCCTGGAATTATCAGCTAGATAACACCGCAGCCGATGGGCTGCTGGAAGGTGAAATTCGCACTGAAACCTTCTCTGTTACTGTGACGGATGAGTTTGGCGCCAGCGCCGAACAACTGGTCACTATTACTATCATAGGTACCAATGACGCCCCCATTCTTACCGCTGACACAAGTGGTGCCGTCATTGAAGACGTGGATGTTATTGATAGCATGCTCAGCGACAGCGGTGCCTTGAGCTTCACCGATGTCGATATTGGTGACAGCCATGCTGTCAGCAGTAGCTACAATGGCGATGCAAGCTGGAGTGGCGGCGCTCTGGATCAAGCCACCCAGGATGCTCTCGCCCAGGGCTTTAGTGCAGACAATTCCGGTTGGAACTATGAGATCGCCAACAGTCTGGTACAGTTCCTCGCCGTCGGTGAGACCATCACCTTAAGCTTCACGCTGACGGTCACCGATGACTTTGGCGCCAGTGATTCACAACAAGTCACTCTGACCATTACCGGCACCAATGATGCGCCGGTGCTGAGCATCGACATGAGCGGCGCGGTCACCGAGGATGTCGATGTCATCAATGGCATGCTCAGCGACAGCGGCGACTTGAGCTTCACCGATGTCGATATCAACGACAGCCACAGCGTCAGCAGCAGTTACAATGATGACGCAACATGGAGCAATAATCCCCCACTGGATCAAGCCCTCATTAGCGCTCTGGAGGCTGGCTTCAGTGTCGACAACTCCGGCTGGAACTATGAGATTGCCAACAGCCTGGTGCAGTTCCTTGCTGTCGGTGAGACCATCACCTTAAGCTTTGATGTCACTGTCGATGACGGCAACGGCGGCACAGATACCGAGACTGTCACTGTCACCATCACCGGCACCAATGATGCGCCGGTGCTGAGCATCGACATGAGCGGCGCGGTCACCGAGGATGTCGATGTCATCAATGGCATGCTCAGCGACAGCGGCGACTTGAGCTTCACCGATGTCGATATCAACGACAGCCACAGCGTCAGCAGCAGTTACAATGATGACGCAACATGGAGCAATAATCCCCCTCTGGATCCGGCCCTCATTAGCGCTCTGGAAGCTGGTTTCAGTGTCGATAACTCCGGCTGGAGCTATGAGATTGCCAACAGCCTGGTGCAGTTCCTCGCCGTCGGTGAAACCATCACCTTAAGCTTTGATGTCAGC
>NZ_JWGX01000017.1:0-374 GCF_000813075.1 Shewanella sp. ECSMB14102 | reverse complement strand
ATCACCGGCACCAATGATGCGCCTGTGCTGAGCATCGACATGAGCGGCGCGGTCACCGAGGATGTCGATGTCATCAATGGCATGCTCAGCGACAGCGGCGACTTGAGCTTCACCGATGTCGATATCAACGACAGCCACAGTGTCGGCAGCAGCTATAACGACGATGTGCTCTGGAGCGACGGTGATCTGGATCAAGCCACCCAGGATGCATTGGCCGCCGGCTTCAGTGTCGACAACTCCGGCTGGAACTATGAGATCGCCAACAGCCTGGTGCAGTTCCTTGCCGTCGGTGAGACCATCACCTTAAGCTTTGATGTCAGCGTCAATGACGGCAACGGCGGCACAGATACCGAGACTGTCACTGTCACCATCAC
>NZ_JWGX01000154.1:0-317 GCF_000813075.1 Shewanella sp. ECSMB14102 | reverse complement strand
TTTCTAGGACCGCCGTAATGATTAATAGGGATAGTCGGGGGCGTCAGTATTCAGCTGTCAGAGGTGAAATTCTTGGATTTGCTGAAGACTAACTACTGCGAAAGCATTCGCCAAGGATGTTTTCATTAATCAGGAACGAAAGTTAGGGGATCGAAGACGATCAGATACCGTCGTAGTCTTAACTATAAACTATGCCGACTAGGGATCGGACGATGTTATTATTTGACGCGTTCGGCACCTTTCGAGAAATCAAAGTGCTTGGGCTCCAGGGGGAGTATGGTCGCAAGGCTGAAACTTAAAGAAATTGACGGAAGGGC
>NZ_JWGX01000153.1:0-318 GCF_000813075.1 Shewanella sp. ECSMB14102 | reverse complement strand
CAAGGCAGCCTAATTTAGCGAGTGGTGCACTTCGGAGTTGAATTCGCGGAATACAGGACAGCCATATCTTTTTGATGTTTCGCCCAGCCTTGACTAGCCTTTGAATACCCATCAAAGCTCAGTCGAGGTTGGAGTTTTTGCATGAACCTCGCAGATTATTCGTCTCAGAGAGTCTCATTTCCCAAAATCCGTCGTTATTTATCAGAGACGGCCCCCCTGCGGCGTGCTTCCTTACTGCTCAGAAAGTGTTTTGGATGTCCTGTATGTTTGCTATGCTGGAGGCATCGAAGAAAAGTTCGAGGGTAGGCTTGCACGAGT